>NZ_JBFBAM010000038.1:0-87293 GCF_040682195.1 Kutzneria sp. NPDC051319
GCCGCGGGAGACCCCGCGGCGGCCGGCCGATCCTGTTCTGTTGTCGGAGATCCGCGCGTTCGGTCAGTGGTACGCGGCGGCGACGATGTTGGCCTGCACCGAGTTCTCGGTGCTGTCGGACGGATATCCGGCGGTCATGACGCCTTCGTAGAAGGTGCCGGCGGAAGCCTTGCTGTTGTCGCCGCCGATGCCGAGGATGATCGCGCCCTCCTTGTGCATCGGGTTGTAGCCCGAGACGTTCGGCCGCTTTCCGCTGTAGAACGTCGACACGCCGCCGGACTGGGCGTTGCCGCCGCGGATGGCCCACTTGTTCGGGCCGCCCTTGACCACGGCGGTCAGGTAGCGGTGGCTCACGCTCGGGTCGTTGGTGTTGACGTGCTGGTTCACGCCGGAGAACAGGCCGTTCTCCAGGTCGGCCATGATCCAGGGGCCGTTGCCGCTGCCGGAGCCCCAGATCTTGTTGTTGCCGAAGTAGATGGCCTCCATGTGGCCGTTGCCGGTGTCGTTGTTGCTCGTCTCGGCGTTGCCGTAGTCGAAGCAGCACCCGCTGTTGAAGTGCGTGCCGTCGAAGATGGCGTACTCGCCCTCGGCCCCGTCGCCGGTGGCGATGCCCGAGGTGTGGTCGTTGCGGTAGCCGGTGCCCGGCGCCACGAACACGCCGTAGGCCTTGTGGCCCTGCACCGTGGTCGGCGCCGCGGTCGCGTTGGCCAGGTTGTCCGGGCCGCCGGCCGCGCCGCCGCCGGGCGCCTGGGTGAGGTTGTTGCCGCGGCCGGACTGGTCGTAGATCACGGTGATGACGCAGCTCGTGTTGGCGCAGAAGGAATCCTGCGCCGCGGCATTGGCCGGGCCGCCGGTCGACAGCACGCCGATGTTCGCCGTGTGGCCGTCGGAACCGCGTCGTACCTGGTAGAGCGATCCGTGGTACGCCGAGTAGAGCGCCCGGGTGGTGCTGTGCGCGGCCACGCACGGCGTGCCGCCGGCCGCGTAGATGTCGCACGGGCCGCTGCCGGCCGCCGCTGCCTCCTGCGCGCCGACCACGCCGACGCCGGCGAGGGCGAGGCAGGTGGCGGCGGTGGCGGCCACCAACCTTTCCGACTTGCGCACGAATGTGCTCCTTCACGGTCGGACGAATGTGAATATGAGCCACGGAAATGGGAAGCCGTCGGAAAGCGGGAAGCGAGATCGAGGCCCTGTCCCTTGTCGACGTAGACTGTTGTTAGCGCTAACACTTGATGTCGGCGGATCCGCGATCGACGACCTCCGGCGAAGGGGGATCGGTGTCCTGTGGCTTGAATCACTATCGACCTTCGGTGGAGTTACGTCAAGGTTTCGGGCTCGCCGGTCTCGTCGACGGCGGATCCATGCTGTTCAAGGGCGGTGTCGCGGCCGGAGGGGCGTCGAGGCGACGGCGGTCACGTCCGATTTCGGCAGTGTGTTCGACACATTCGACGAAGTAGGGTTCTTTCCGATTGTCGACACCGCGAGCGTGTGCTTGTGCGCCGTCCCGGCTCTACTCTACTTTCAGTCCGCATCGGCTGATTCAACGGCGAAGGAGTCGGAACTTGGTGACGATCATCGATGTCGCGAGGGCGGCCGGGGTGGCGCCGAGCACGGTGTCGTACGTCCTGAACGGAAAGCGGCCGATTTCCGCCGACACCCGCCGACAGGTGGAACAGTGCATCCGCCGGCTCGGGTACCGCCCCCTCAATAGGCGGACCGCTACGCCGCGGGTTCGGACCAACGTGCTGGGCTTGCTGGCGCCTGGCGGAAGCATGCCGGCGATGGCGGAGTTCGTGAGCGCGGCGATGACCGCGGCCGGGTCTCGCGAGCAGGACCTGTTGTTGCTCACGCACGATTCCGGCCTGGCCGGCCTGCACCGGGCCATGTCGACAGCGGTCGCCGACGCCCTCATCGTGCTGGACGCGCCGGGCTCCGACCCGATGATGCCGGCGCTGATGGCGCTGGATCGGCCGGTGGTGATGGTCGGGACGCCGGACCGGTCGACGAACCTGGCGTGTGTGGACCTCGACTACGGGGTGGCGGCGAGCCGGGCCGCCGGGCACCTGGTGAGCCTCGGGCATCGGGCCGTCGCGGTGCTGGGTTCGACGCGGGTGCAGGACGCGGGGGCCTGCGGCTATCCGAGGCGGTTCACGAGGGCCTTCCAGGCCGCCGCGGAGAAGCGGGGCCTGCGGGTCCGGCGGCAGCCGTGCGCCTGTTCGCATGAGGCCGTCCGGCACTGTCTGGACGAGCTGTTCGCCGAGGACCCGGCCATCACCGGGCTGGTGGTGGAGAGCGAACTCGTGTTGGCGGCCGTGCTCCAGCACCTGGGCCGACGCGTGCCCGCGGACGTCTCCGTCATCGCCGTGTGCCATGACGACGTCGCCGAGCGCTCCCCGGTCCGCGTCACCTCGGTTCCGGTGCCGGCGGCCCAACTCGGCGGACTCGCCGTCGACATGGCCCTGCGGCAGTTCGACGACGACGAGGTGCCGGCGGTCCGGCTGCTCACCCCCGCGCTGACCATCCGGGAGAGCACGGCGCCCACCCCGGTGACATTGTCAGGTACGTTATGTTAGCGCTAACAAACGATCGATTCGCGCGTATCGGTTGAGGGAGTGCTCGGCAGCGCCGTGGTCCGCCCCCGGAACACGGCGTGAACGGGACCGCGGCCGGGGGCGTCCGGCCGACCCGTGCCGACCGTCAGTCGAGATGGAACACCTCCTCCATCGGCGCCCACCACTCGCCGGCCGCGGCGGTGTCCACCGGTTGCTGGCACGGGTCGGTGAACGTCCACCACCGCTGGGTCTCCGGATCCGCGGCCACCCGCGCCATGTCGGCGGCGTGGTCCTGGCCGACGTACTCGAGATAGCTGAACAGCAGGCCGTCTCGCAGGAAGATCGAGTAGTTCCGGATGTTGGCCCGGGTCAACGTGGTGAGCACGGCCGGCCACACTTCGGCGTGCAGGGCGCGGTACTCGGCCTCCTGTTCGGGACGCAGACGGATGACGGCCGCGTGTCGCCGCATGGGTTATCCCTTCCGGATCAGCGGAACACCTGCACCTCGGCGAGCGCGAGATAGTTGGCGCCCGCCAGTTGCACCAGCACATATCGGCCGGTGGCGGCGGCCGGCAGCCTGGTGGGCCGGCCCATCGTGCCGACCTGGTGACTCGACCACACCCCGGGTAGGGCGGCCTGCTGGGCCGGGGTCAGCGAGTGGTCGAACGGTGTGTCGGACACGAACACCCAGTAGTCGCTGTCGCGGTCGGCGCAGCAGTCGCCGCGGTTCCACAGGTTGACGTCGGCCACGGACTGCGTCGCGCCGAGATCGACCTGCCACCAGGCGTTCTGGTCGTCGCCGGTGTGGGAGACCGAACCGGCGAAGTACGAGCCGTTGGTGTTGCCGTCCACCGCGTTGGCGGCGGGCGCGTCGAACGCGGTGGAGGACTGGGTGGCCGCCTTCCCCTGTGCGATGTCCAGGCTCGGGTCGTAGGTGTAGGCGGCGTCGCTCACCGGACTGGCTCCGGCGGCGGTGCTGACCCGGACGTCGCCGTCGTGGACAGTGCTCGGCAACTCCGCGGTCAGCTGGTTCGGTCCACTGTGGACGACAGAGATCGCGGCCATGCCGTCGATCGTCACGGTGGCGTCGGGCGTGAACCCGCGCCCCGAGATCAGCACCTGGTGGCCGGTGATCGGACTGACCGCCAGCACGGCCGGCGCGGTCGCCGTGGACAGGCGCCGGAACCTCGGTTCGAGACCGGCCGCGGCGAGCTTGGCGTTCGGAATGACACCCGGCCCCGGGTTGAACGGGATGAGCGTGTTGCCGCCGCCGTCACGGAAATCGGTGCCCACGTTGTCGCAGAGGTAGACGTTCAGCGCGCCGACCCGGTACGAGTTCTCGACGACGATGTGGCCGGTGGTCGAGCAGCCGCCGTTGAAATTGCCGCCGTCGGCGTACTGGACGTTGCCGTCCATGGTGATGTAGGCGCCGCCCTCGTCGTTGTAGTTGGCGAAGCTGGTCTGCTTGTTGGCGAAGGTGACGTTGCCCCGGATCGTCAGCCCGTGGTCGAGGCTCTGCCCCTGCGGGCCGTTGGTGTAGATCGGGCCGCCGTCCGACCGCAGGCCCATGACGTCGTAGATCACGTTGTCCGCGATCACGTTGTCGGCCTGGATGTTCGGGTTCGTGTCGGGTGTGGTGGCGTTGGTGTGCCAGCCGGCCCAGCCGAAGCTGATGCCGCTGTAGGGCAGGTCGCCGATCTCGTTGTGGCTGATGGTGGTCCGGCGGGCGTAGCCGCCCCAGACGCCGACCGCCCCGGTGTACTCGACGCCGACCTGGTGGATGTAGTTGTCGCTGATGGTGTTGTCGACCGAGGTCTCGCCCGGGGCCGTCGGCTGCGGATCGTCGGTGGCGCCGAACTCGATGCCGTTCCCGGACACGTCGACGATCTCGTTGCCGGACAACACGTCTTCGCGGGCCCCGTGATACAGGCCGAGGCCGGCCGCGCCGAGGTGGGTGAACGTGTCGCCGATGATCCGGACGTCGCTGGTGCCGACCAGGTCCACCGCGGCCGGCGGGCGGCTCCAGGCGGCGAACGGGCAGCTGCCCGGCGGGGACACGTACTGGCACAGGCCCTGGGTGCGCGCCCCGTTCACGCCCTGGACGTACATGTTTGCCTGCATCTCGGGGAAACCGTTGTCACCACTGGGAGTCAGCCAGGTGGTGTAGGCGAAGGCGATGCCGCTGAACGTGACGTCGCGCAGCGGGTGGGCGGCGGTCGACGAGCTGCTGATCAACTGTTGCAGCACGGGGGCGACGAAGTGCATGGCCGCCGGGTGGTCGCCCGGCCGCGGGTCGTAGTAGACGGTGTGCCGGGTCCGGTCGAGGTACCAGGTGCCGGGGCTCAGCAACTCGTAGGCGTTCTCGATCCTGGTCGGCGTGGCCGACTTGTCCAGCGCCGGGAAGCCGCCCGACGGGTTGTCCCCGTCCGGCGCCGTCGGCGCGCTCGGCAAGTCCATATTGGACCAACACGGCTGCTTCATGGTGATGGTCGTGCCGCTGATGCCGGCGACGTCGCAGCGGGGCTGGGTCCAGGCGCCGTGGCCGCCGTCGAAGACGAACTCGATGTCGCCCGGGTTGCGCCAGGACGCGAGCGTGCCGTCGGCCGCGGTGAAGCCGTCCGTGGTCTGCGTCAGCGACACCGGGCTGGCGCCGGAACTACGCGGGATGCGCCGGCCGTCGGCGTACAGCTGGCGGGTGTTCAGGTCCGTCGGCACGGGGGCGGACCACAGGGCGGAATTGTCCGGGTCCTGCCGCCATCCGGTGATGGCCGTCCCGCCGCTGATCATCGGGTGCGCGCCCGGCGCCGCCGTCCAGGTGACGTCGGAATCGTCGGGGCCGAAGATGAGCGGGGTGCTGAGCTGGTAGGTGCCGGCGGTCAGCAACACGGTGACGTGCCGGCCGAAGGCGGCCCGCCGGGCGGCCGCGCTCTTGGCCTGCACGATCGCGCAGGGCTGCCGTGCCGTGCAGGCCTGGCCCCGTCCGTCGGGAGCCGCGTAGACGACCTGGGTCTCGGTCTGGGCCGGCGCCGTGACCGTCGACGCCGCCGCGAGGCTCACGACACCGATGGCGCCGACGAGCCCGCGTGCTGCTGACTTCAGAAGGTGACGCGCCATGCGCGGCTCCCACCTCTCTGTGGGCTTCCGATGGGCCGGCCCGTGGCGGCGGGACGACGAGAAGATAATTCGTAATACGTTTGCGGTCAAGGCTGGGCGATCGTCACGCTGGCCGGCCGGGTCGACGCCGGTTGACCTGTGCGCACTCGCCCGTGCGTTCACTCGACCATCGGACCGGGTCGGCCGAGCACGTCCGAACAGGCATGAAAGGCGCCTGCCGGTGGGTGTCGCAGCTGCGTCGCAGGGCAACGCTGGATACGTTGCCGCACATGAGTGACCACGGACGCACGATCGGCGACCGGTTGCGGAGGACGCGGGAGCGGGTGTTCGTCGGACGGACCGCCGAACGGGAGATGTTCGCGTCGGCGCTGCGCGGGGACGAATCCTTCGCTGTGCTCTACGTGCACGGCGTTGGTGGGGTCGGCAAGACGGCGTTGCTGCGGGTGCTGGCGGACGACGCGAGGGCGGCGGGGAGGTCCGTGGTCGAGGTCGACCTCCGCACGACCGGGCCGACGCCGCCCGCGTTCGAGGCGGCCGCCGCCGCGGGCGGCGACGGATTGGTGCTGCTGATCGACACGTTCGAGCAGGGGCAGGCGTTGGAGGGATGGCTGCGGACGGGATTGCTGCCCCAGCTGCCGTACGACTCGCTGGTCGTGGTGGCCGGTCGGCTCCCGCCGGACGCGGCGTGGCGGGCCGACCCCGCGTGGCACACGGCCCTGCGGGTGATCGCCCTGCCCGACCTGGGTCCGGGCGAGGCAGACGCGCTGCTGGCCAACCGGGGTGTCCCCGCCACGGCCCGCCCGGAACTGATCGCGTTCGCGGGCGGCCACCCGCTGGCCCTGGCACTGGCCGCCGAGGTCGGCTCCCGAGGCCCCGGTGGACAGCGACCCGGCCACACGGTGGTCGAGGTGCTGCTGGACAGCCTGGTCGGCGACGTGCCGTCGGCGGAGCACCGTCGGGCGCTGGAGGTCTGCGCCCATGTCGAGGTGACGACCGAGGAACTGCTGCGCAGCGCGGTCGGCGAGCGCGCGGCCGAACTGTTCGGCTGGCTGCGGGGGCTGCCGTTCGTGGAGACCGGGGCACACGGGGTGTACCCGCACGACATCGTCCGTGACGCGCTGAGCCGGGACCTGCGCTGGCGCGATCCGGAGGGGTTCGCGTCGCTGCACATCGGGGTCCGCGATCACCTGGTGGGCCGGATCCGCGCCGCGGCCGAGCTGGACGTGGCTGAGGCGACCCGGTCGCTCCTGTTCCTCTACCGCGGCGAGGGCCGCATCGCCGACTACATCACCTGGCAAGGTCGGGGCGAGGTCTACGAGGACGGCTACCGGCCGGCGGACCGGGACACGGTGCTCGCGATGGTGACCGAGCACGAGGGGCCGGACTCCGCCGCCATCGCGGCCTTCTGGCTGGATCGGCAGCCCGGCGGCTGTCACGTTCACCGCCACGCCGAGTCAGGTGCGGTGGTCGGATTCTCCGCATGGCTGCGCCTCACCGGGCCGAAGCCGGACGAGATCTCCGCCGACCCGGTGGCCGCAACGGTGTGGCGGCACGCCGAGGAGCACGGCCCGGTCCGGGACGGCGAGCACATCGCGGTGTCGCGCTTCAACATCGACCCCGCCGCGTACGCCCGGACCTCGCCGGTGGTGGATCACTTCGTGACCCGGGTGATGGCCGAGTGGGTGCGGGCCGAGCGGCTGGCCTGGTCGTTCGTGTCGATCACCGACCCGGAGTTCTGGGCGGCCCAGATGCGCGTGATCGAGCACGAGCGGCTGCAACCCGACCTCGTGATCGACGGCCTGGTCACCGCCCTGCACGGCCACGACTGGCGGGCCGCCCCGCTGGAGCCGTGGCTGCGACGGCACGACGAGGAAGTGCTCACCGGCCGCCGGCCGGCCCGGCACGAGCCCGCGCGGCGAGCCGTCCTGTCCCGGCCGGACTTCGACGCGGCGGTGCGCGCGGCACTGCGTGACCAGGGCCGGGAGGATCTGCTCGACGCCAACCCGCTGTGCGCCGGCCGGCTGACCAGCGACGGGAAGGGCCTGCGGGCGTTGCTGGTCGAGGCCGTGGCCGCCCTGGCCGACGACCGGCGCGGAGCCAAGCGGCACGACGCCGTGCACACCACGTACTTCCTGCGCGTGCCCAACCAGGAGGCGGCGGCCGAACGGCTGGGGTTGCCGTTCAGCACCTACCGTCGGCATCTCACGGCCGGAGTCGCGCTGGTGTGCGAGCGCCTGTGGGATCGCGAACTGAGCAGTGAATGGGCTGGGAAGTGAGCAGGGACCGGCCGCACGATCGGTTCGGCGGCAGCAGTCGCCGGATCCGACCTGTCTGGAGTGACCGTCCATGGCTTCGCGCAAGAACATCGTGATCACCGGCGCCAGTTCCGGCCTGGGCGAGGGGATGGCCCGCGCGTTCGCCGCCAAGGGCCACGACCTCGCGCTGGCCGCCCGCCGCGTCGACCGGCTCGGCACGCTGGCCGCCGAGCTGAAGTCCACGCACGCAAGCACGGTGCTCACCCGGGAACTGGACGTCAACGACCACGAGGCGGTGTTCCGCTCGTTCGCCGAGTTCCGCGCCGAGCTCGGCTCGCTGGACCGGGTCATCGTCAACGCGGGCATCAGCCACGGCAATTCGCTGGGCACCGGCCAGTTCAAGGACAACCGCCGCACACTGGAGACCAACTTGGTCGCCGCGCTCGCCCAGATCGAGGCGGCCATGGAGATCTTCCGCGAGCAGCGGGCAGGCCACCTCGTCGTCGTCGCGTCGCTGGCCGCCGCCCGACCGCAGCCCAGCATCCTCAACGCGTACGGCGCCTCGAAGTCCGGCCTGGTGTCGCTGGCCGAAGGCCTGCGCTACGAGCTGGTGGCCGCTCGCTCGCCGATCAGGGTGACCACGCTGCTGCCCGGCTACATCGCGTCCGAGATCAACGACACGCAGCAGGCCACCCCGCCGATGATGGTCGGGACCGATGTCGGCGTCCGGGCGATGGTCAGGGCCATCGAGTCCGAGACCGGCCGCGCGGTCGTCCCGGCCTTCCCCTACGCCTTCGTCAACGTCGCGGTCCGGCTGATGCCGATCAGGATGCTGGTCAAAACGGTCCGGCCGGCACACCAGTGATCCGACCGGACAGTTCGGTCGTCGCCGCCGATGAAGAGTCCACTGTGGATGCACGGTCCGCCGGCCGGCCGTGCTGTCGATAGGAGAGCGTGCATGCGCGTCCTGCTCACCAGCGATGCGGTCTACTCGCACTTCGCGCCCATGGTCGCCCCGGTGGCCGTCGCACTGCGCGAGGCGGGGCACGAGGTCACGGTGGCGACCGGGGCCGAACTGGCCGCCGAGGTCACCGGCCGTGGACTGCGGCACCTCGTGCTGCCCAGGATGCTGGGTCCGCGGGAGAAGTTCGCCGACCCGGAGCGGGCGCGCCGCTTGGGCCTGACCCCGGAGGCGCTCGCCGGACCGGTCACGGGGGAGTCGTTCGGCCGCCTGTTCGCCGCTGAGACGGCCCTGGCCGCGGCCGAGGACCTGATCGAGGTCGCGTCCGGGTTCGCGCCCCAGCTGGTGATTCGGGAGAACGCCGAGCTCGGCGCGTATCTGTTCGCCGAGAAGATCGGTGTCCCGTGCGTGACCCTGGACACGGCGGCCATGGCCCCGGCCTTGCATGACGACGTGCTGCCGTTCATCAACGGGTCACGCGCGGCGTTCGGCCTGCCGCCGATCACGAGCGGGGCCGCGATGGCCGGCGCCGCGTGGGTCAGTTGGCTGCACCCGTCGTTCTACCCGCCCGAGCAGCTCACCCCGGCGCACCGCCACTACCAGGCCCCGGGCGACGAACCAGATACGCTCGCCGCCGAGTTCGGCGAACTGCCCACGGACCGCCCGCTGGTCCTGGCCGCCCTCGGCACCCACTCCAAGCTGCTCGCACAGGGGGCCGACCCGTTGCCGGAGATCGTCGAGGCCCTCGGCACGCTGCCGGTGACGGCCGTGGTCGCGGTGGGCGATGACGGTCTCGCGCGCTGGGAACGGGCGAGGCCGGCCAACGTGCTGCTGAGCGCCTTCGTCCCGCAGCGCGCGTTGCTGCGCACGGTCGACCTGTTCATAACGCACGCCGGATTCGGCGGTGTCCGCGAGACCCTAGACGCCGCAACGCCCGTGGTCGCCCTGCCCCAGCGGCAGGACCAGCCGGCCAACGCCCGACGGATGGCCGAACTCGGTTTCGGCGTGCGGCTGGACGAGGACGAGATCTCGGCGGCCGCCATCGCGGCCGCCGTGGAGAAGGTCCTCAGCGACCCCGGCTACCGGCACGCGATCCGCGGATTCCGTCGTCGGACCTCGACGCTGCCGACGATGGAGCGCCTGATCGCGGACCTCGAATCGCTGGTCGGCTGAGGCCGCTGACCGTCCGTGTCGACAAGCCTTCCCTTCTCCGCCACGAGCTCCAGCGCCGCCGCCAGCAGCGCCCGCTTGAGGTCGCCGTGGTGACAGGAGCCCGCGGGCTTGGCCCTGGGGGTCGGCATGTCACGGATGTCGGCATTCACGCGATCTCGCGCCACCAGGAGTCCGTGGTCGCCGCGCCGCCGACGAACTCGCCGGGGCGCGGGACGGCCACCCGGACGTCGTGCCGGGCGGCATCGGCCAGCAGCCGCTCGATCGGCTCCGACCACGAGTGCCCTGACAGCGCGAAGGTGCCCCAGTGGACCGGGATCAGCAGGTCCCCGCGCAGGGCGCGGTGCGCGGCGACGGCCTCCTCGGGCGTCATGTGCACGGCCGGCCAGAGCGGGGAGTACGCGCCGATCTGGACCAGCGTCACGTCGAACGGACCGTGCTGCTCGCCGATCTCGCGGTAGCCGTCGAAGTAGCCGGAGTCGCCGGTGTAGAACAGGCGGTGCGCCGCGCCGGCCACGACCCAGCCCGCCCACAGGGTGCCGTTGCTGCCCGGGCGGACCCGCCCGGAGAAGTGCCGCGCGGCCGTCGCGGTCAGCGTGAGGCCGGCGACGGTCACGGACTCGGACCAGTCCACCTCGTCGACACGGTGCGCCGGAATGCGCCAGCGCTCCAGGTGGGCGCCGACGCCCAGCGGCACCACGAACCGGGTTTTCGGCCACAGGGCGGCGATCTTCTTGATCGTCGCGGTGTCGAGGTGGTCGTAGTGGTCGTGGGAGATCACCACGGCGTCCACCGGCGGCAGGTCGGCCAGCCTGATCGGAACGGGATGCAGCCGCTTCGGTCCGACCACTGTGGACGGTGAGACGCGGCGGCTCCACACCGGATCGAACAGCACGGTGGAGCCGTCCAGTTCCACCAGGACGGTCGAGTGCCCGAGCCAGGTCGTCCGCAGGCCGGCGGCCGGCGTCGACAGGTCGGGGCGGACGAGCGGCACCGGTCTGGCCGGTCGGCGTCTTTCGCGGTCGGCAGCGGGGTGCTCCTCCGCCGGGACGGGCCACGCGGGGCCGGGCGGGTTCTGGAAGGCGCCGTCGCGGTAGTTCGGGGAATGCCGCAGGCGGGTCAGGCGGTCCCCGGCGGAACGGCCGCCGAGCGCCGCGGCGCTGATCAAGGTCATGACTCCCCCTCCGGGTGGCACTCCTGCCCGGAATGTGAAGGCCATGAACATTGCTGGGCGAGTGCTGTCTTTGACAGCACAACGACCTGCCACGGCGCGGTGTTCCTCAGCCGGATCCCGTTCGCCCACAGCCGAAGCAGAGCCGTCGCCCGGACGAGTCGACCGGCGCCGCGCCGCTGCGACGAGTCCGTCCCACGGTCATCTGAGCGGTGCGCCCCACTCGGTCTCGACGCGCAGCCGGTCCTTGCGCAGCTTGCCTGCGGCGGTCCTCGGCAGCGGCCCGTCGACGACGCGTATGTACTGGGGCAGTTTGAAGTCGGCCAGCCGGGTGCGGGCGTGGGCCAGCACCGCGTCGACGTCCAACGCCTCGTCCCCGTCGGTCACCAGCAGGGCGCCGACCTTCTCGCCCATCACGTCGTCGGGCACACCGACCACCGCCACCTCGACGACGCCGGGCGCATCGGAGAGCACGTCCTCCACCTCGACGCTCGACACGTTCTCGCCACCACGGTTGATCATGTCCTTGGCCCGGTCGACGATGACGACCCGGCCGGCCGCGTCCACCCGCACGATGTCGCCGGTGCGCAGCCAGCCGTCGACCGTCGCGGCCGCGGTCTCCTGTTGCCGATTCCAGTAGCCCGCCGTGATGTTGGGGCCGCGCGCGAGCAGCTCACCGTGGTTCGGACCGTCCAGCGGATCGATGGCGAGATCGACCACCGGCACCGCGTAGCCGACGGAATCGGCGTGTTCGACGGCGTCGGCGTGGGGGAGGGTGGTGAGCAGCGAAGCCGTCTCCGTCATGCCGTACCCGTTGAACACCTCGGCGGTCGGGAAGGCTCGCTGCACCTGGTGCACCAGCGACGAGGCGATCGGCGCGCCGCCATATCCGACCCAACGCACCGACGTAGTGTCCGCGTCGGCGAGGCCGGGCCGTCGCAACAGGAGCGCGTAGACGGCGGGAACCGTGACCAGGAAGGAGATTCGCTCCTGCTGAAGCACGTCGGTGAGCCGGGCGAGGTCGAGCGCCGGCATGATCACCGCGGTGCCGCCGAGGTAGGCCGCGGCGATCAGCTGGGAGTTGCAGCCGGTGACGTGGAACAGTGGCACCGAGATCAACGTCCGCAGCGCGCCGCCGATGTCCCGGGGCAACCCGACGCAGCGGGCCAGCGTCTCCGCGTTGCTCAGGAACGCGGCGTGCGTGGTCGGCACGCCCTTCGGGACAGCGGTCGTGCCGGAGGTGTAGAACAGCGCGGCGGTGTCTTTTCGGCGTGGGTGCAGGACGAACGGCGTGCCGTCGGGCAGGGGAGTGCCGGCCGACAGGTCGATCGCCACGTCGGCGTCGTTCAGCACCACGTCGGTCTCCGACGGCGTGAGCCTCGTGTTGACCGCGACCGGAACGCCGCCGGCCATGATCGTGCCCCAGAATCCCAGCACCCACTCGATGCCGGCCGGGTAGCGCAGGGCGACGTGGTCGCCGGGGTGCACACCCTGCCCCCGCAGTCCGCCGGCCACCCGTGCGGCGCGGTCGTAGAGCTGGCGGTAGGTCAGCCGCGGGCCGTCGATCTCGACGACGGCCTCCGCGTCGGGCGTCGCCTCCGCGTGCCGTGCGAGCACGGAGACCAGCGACTCGGGGAGGTCGTCGTAGCGGGCCACGCCGTCGGCGTCGCGACTGACTCCGTTGGTGGGGAAGGGATTCGCTGTGGTGCGGGGAAGCTCGATGATCATCGGGTCACGCTTCCGGGCTGAAATAGCGACGTGGGTTGTCGACGAGCATCGTGTTCAGCTGCTCGTCGGTGACACCGGCCGCGCGCAGCGCCGGCAGCACGTCGTCGTGCAGGTGCGTGAAGACCCAGTTCGGCGCGACCTGCTCCCGCACACCCGGGGGCAGCCAGTCGATGTGGCACGAGGCGTCCTGGGCGAGCACCATGCGGTCGGCCAGCCCTTCGGCCGCGAGCTTGGCCACGGTGTCGACGCGCTGGTCGCCGGGCAGGAAGACGTCCAGCCCGAACCGGTCCATGCCGACGTACGAGCCGTTGTCGATCAGCTCGTGCAGGTAGCCGAGGTCCGCGGTGTCGCCGCTGTGGCCGATCACCACCCGGCCGAGGTCGACGCCCTCGCGGCGCAGGACCTCCTGGGCCACCAGGCCGGTCCGGTGGCTCGGGTTGGTGTGCACGGTGATCGGCACACCGGTCCGCTTGTGCGCCTCCGCGACGGCGACCATGACCCGCTCGACGCCCGGCGTGAGCCTCTCCTCGATGGCGCATTTGAGGAACGCCGCCTTGATGGCCGTGCCGGCGATGCCCTCGGTGATGTCCTGGACGAACATGTCGATCATGACGTCGGCGCCGCCGAGCATGGTCCCGGGACCGTGCAGCCGGAAGAAGAACGGCACGTCGTCGTAGGTGTAGAGGCCGGTGGTCGGCACGATGTTCAGGTCGACCTGCGCGTTGACCCGAGCCACCCGCTCGATGTCCCGGCCGAGGCCGAGCACCGTCGGGTCGACGATCGTGTCGACGCCGCGGTGCTTGAGGGCCCGCAGGCGGGCGACCGCGTCCGCGACCCGCTGCTCCTCGTCCCAGAGTTCGGGGTAGTTGCGCCGGATCTCTTCGCTCAGCACGAACACGTGCTCGTGCATGAGCACCGTGCCCAGCGACTCCACCGGCACCTGTCCGCGCACGGTCTGCACCTGCGACATCAGCGGCCTCCTCGACGCTGCGGTCCCCAGCACGGAACCGTAATCGAATCCGAACGCGGAGTGGAGGGCGAAGGCCTTGCAGGCGCCGGCGGGCTGCCAGCTAGGACGCTGGGGTGTGGTCGGGGAGCCAGCCGTTGCGGACGGCGGACTCGAGCAGGGCGGCGCCGAGCGCGCCACCGAGGTGGGGGCGGCGGACGGTGCGGTCGAGGCACTGGGTGGCCAGCGCGCGGCGGCCGGGATTGACGGCGGCGATGTCGATGTCCCAGGCGGCAAGTCCGGCGGCGGCGTCGGGGCCGTAGGCCAGGCGATCGCCGTCGGAGGGCACCAGGGCTCCGCGGGACCGCAGTTCGGCCAGCACGGCGACGGCCCAGGGCCCGGCGGCGTGGTCGTAGCAGGTGCGGAAGGCCGGCACGAGCGGCTCGGGCGTGGGCAGGGGACCGCCGGCGAACTCGGCGAGCGCGTCGAGCAGCGGCCGCAGCCGGTCGTCGCTGATGCGATAGACGGCGTGCCGGCCCTGGCGCTCGATGCTGACCAGGCCGGCGTCGTGCAGGCGTTTGAGGTGATTGGCCAGCCGCGGCTGGGCGATCTGCAGGATGTCGGCCAGCTGGAGGCCGCCGTGCGGGCCCTCGTGGGCCAGTAGCTGCAGCACGGTCAGCCGGATCGGATCGGCCAGCTCACGTGCCGTCTCGACCGCACTGCGCAGCACCGGCTCGTCGGAGCTCACCCAGGACACCATGACGGCAAGCATACTTCATGCAACCGTGATAGGTGTATGTGGTGGGAATGCTCGCCTACCTGAGCCATCAGGTGCCGCCACGGGGCCCGCTGCGCATCATGGCGGCGGGCGTGCTGCTCACGACCGCCGGCGAGGGCGCCTGGTACACGACCTGGGCCATCTACTTCACCCGCGACGCCGGCCTAGGCATCGCGCAGGTCGGCATCGCCCTGTTCGTCGCGGGGGCCGTCGGGTGCCTGACGCCGGGACCGGCCGGCCGGCTGGGTGACCGGATCGGGCACCGCGACGTGCTGGCGGTGCTGTTGGCCGTGAACGGGGTGGCGATGGCCGGCTACACCCTGGTGCACAGCTTCACCGTGCTGCTGGTGACCCGCGTCGTGGAGACGGCGGCGAGCCAAGCGGCCAGCGGCCTGAAAACTGCCTATGTCGCCGATCTCGTGCCGGCGGACGACCGGACGGTCGAACTGGCGCGGCAGCGGACGGCCAGCCACGTCGGCTACGCCATCGGCGCCGCCGGGGGAGCCCTGTGCCTGACGATCAACACCCACACGGCTTTCCTCGTGGTGATCCTGGTGAACGCGGCGACGTCACTGGTGTACGCGGCGATCGTGCACCGGCTGCCGGCCAACGGGGCGCTGCGATCCGCCAGCGGGCACGAGTCGAGGCAGGGCCACGGTGTGACCCTCCGGTTCGTCGCGGTGGTGGCGGCCACGGCGGTGCTGTGTCTGTGCTGGGGCATGGTCTCCACCGGCCTGCCACTGTGGCTCAGCGACCACACCCGGTTGTCGACCGGCCTGGCCGGCGTGGTGGTCGCGGTGAACTCGATCGGCGTCGCCGCGTTGCAGGTGCCCGCCGGGCGGCTGACGACGTCGGTCAGGGCAGCTCGCCGGGCCGTGGGCATCTCCGGGGCGAGTCTGGCCGTGGCGTGCGTCCTGTTCGCCACGACGCTGGACGGCGGCGGCTACCGGGCGGTCGGGGTGATCCTGCTCGCGGCGCTGTTCCACCTGGTCGGCGAGGTGCTCTACATCTCGGCGGCGTGGACGATCACGCTGCACCTGACGCCGCCCGGCCGCACCGGCACGTACCAGGGCGTCGCGGCGGCCGCGCAGTCCGTGGTGCAGATGGTCAGCCCGGGCCTGATCGGCATCCTGATCACCGGCCTGGCCTCGACCGGTTGGCTCGTCCTGGCCGCGGTGCTGGTGGCGGCGGCCGTGACGAGCATGTGCCTGGTGCCCGCCCGCGCCCGGGCCGAGGCGAAGGTCTGATCTCACCGCGCACAGTCGCCTCCTACGTTCGCGTGAGGAGAAGGTGCGCCACCGACCGCACCGGGCGAGGAGACGGGGTCGCGAGCTCCCGTCTTCGGGCGATCCGGGGCACGGCCCACACCGGTTGACTCGGGGCAGCGGCCGGTGATCGGCCGACAGGCTCTGGTGAGGAAGCGAATCGTGAAGAACAGGTGGAAGTACTCGGCCGCGGTGGTGGCCGGGTTGATCGCGGTGTCGGGTGGCGCGGTGGCGGCGAGCGCGCAAGCCCAGCCGGCGGCGGTGTCGCACGGAACGAAGCCGACGATCGTGCTGGTGTACGGCGCCTTCGAGGACGGCTCGGCGTGGAACGGCGTCACGGCGCGGTTGCAGCGGGCCGGCTACCGGGTGATCGTGCCGGCGGTGCCACTGCGGGGCGTGCAGAGCGACGTGGCCTACCTCAACAGCCTGCTCAAGACGGTGGACGGGCCGCTGGTGCTGGCCGGCCACTCCTACGGCGGCATGCTGATCACGCAGATCGCGGCCGAGAACCCCGCCGTGAAGGCGCTGGTCTACACCGCCGCGTTCATCCCGGTGGCGGGGGAGAGCGCCGGGCAGCTGGACAACCAGTTCCCGGGCACGCTGATCGGGCCGGACACGCTGCAGACCGTCAGCTACCCGGGCGGCACCGACCTGTACGTGAAGCCGGACGCCTTCCACGAGGCGTTCGCCGGCGACCGGAGCGCAGCGGACGCCGCGGTCGCGGCCGCGACGCAGCGACCGGCCGACGGGGCGGTCTTCAGCGACACGGTGACCGCGGGCGCGCCGACCGACATTCCGAAGTACGCCATCGTGGCCAGCCAGGACCGGGCCATTCCGCCGGTGGCCGAGCAGTGGGAGGCCAAGCGGGCCGGCGCGACCATCGTCACCCTGCGGTCGGCGCACGACGTGCCGACCTCACACCCGGTCGAGGTCGCCGACCTCATCACCCGCGCGGCCCGCGGTCACTGACGCTGGTCGGTGATCAGCAGTCGGGTCAGCTGAACCCGTGAGTTCACGCCCAGCTTGGTGAACACCGCCCGCAGGTGCGTGTTGACGGTGCTCGGGGACACCGTCAACACCTCCGCCGCGGACTTGTTGGTGTGACCGTCCGCGACCAGTTCGGCGACCCTGCGCTCGGTGGCGGTGAGGGCGTCCCAGCCGGTGTCGGCCTTCGGCGGGACATGTGGCCAGCGTCGCCGTCGGACACCGGCGGCGTGCAGAAGTCGTTGCACACGTAGCGCATCGGCATCGGCGCCCAGTTCCGCGTACAGATCCCGGGTCTCGTCGAGCAGCGCGACGCCGGTGTCGCGATGGCCGCCGGACAACTCGGCTCGCCCGAGTTCCTGGAGCGCCAAGGCCAGCAGGAGCGGCCGGTGGGCCGTCCGCAGCGTGTCGACGGCCGGCGCGAGATCGCGCCGGGCGATCATGGCGGCACCGGCGATGCCGGCTGATGAGGGGTTGTCCTGGGCCAGATCGGCCAGGGATCTGGTTGCTGCGTCCCGGATCCGCGGCTCCTGAGCCGCCATGGCGAGCAGGTGGTCACGCCAGGGCGGATTCTCAACGTGAATGGCGTCCAGCAGCTCGTCGCCGGCCCCCGGCTCGGCCAGTAGCGCCGTCACGACGCGCATCGGATGGTCGGCGGTCAGCTGCCGGGCCGTCGCCGCGTCGCCGCGCAGCAAGGCGAGGATGGCTCGAATATGCCACAGCTGGTGGCCCGGGCTGCTCTCACCGAGCTCCGTGGATCGCTGCGCCGCGGCCTCGGCGGCCCGCGTCGCCCGCTCGACCTGCCCCAAGCCCAGCGCGAGCTGAGCGGCCAACAACTCGATCTGTGGTGCGTACCAAGAGCTTCGTGGCATCGTGCGCACGGCTTCGAGCTCGGCCAGCGCCCGCTGTGGATCGACGGCGTGCCCCAGGGCGAGCAACTCCCGCAGCGCCAACACGACGCCGTCCGGACAGCCGACGGCGTCTCCCGCCGACTCCGCCGAGGCCCGCGCCGCGCGATACGTCTCGGCCGCCCCGCCGAAAACACCGGCCCGGTCCAGATTCTCGGCCGCCGCCGCCAACTGCACCGCCCTCGCCACCGGATCCTCGGCGTCCTCGGTGCTGGAATCCCCGGCCAGCGAACGATAAGCCCGCAGTCGAGTCCGCAATGCCGGCGAGGCGGGCGAATCCTCGGTCCACAGCAGCAGATCGTCACGTCGGTCGTTCGCCCACAGCCATGGGGCCAGGGTGAGCCGCACGGTCGCCGCGATGTCCGCGTCCACGGTCCCGCGGAGCAGCTCCGCGGCGAAGGTCAACGCCTCGTCGAACTGGTGGGCGGCAACGAGAACGGTGACGACGTCCCGGCCGACCTCGGCCCGCATCGCGTCGTTCGCGTCCACGAGCTCGAAGGCCTGCTTGATGAAGGCCACGGAGGTGACGGCCATCGAACCGACGATGTCGAGGGCGGCGTCGCGAAGCACCCGCACCGCACGGAGATCGCCCACCTGCGCCGTCGCCAGCACGTGCGGCGCCGCGTCGGCGGCGGTACGACCGCTGGACAGGAAATGCTCGACGACACGGTCGTGCAACGCGCGCCGTGCCGACGGCGGCACGTCCTGATAGAGGGCCTGGCGCAACAGGTCGTGACGGAAGGCCACGGCGTTGCCGTCGTCGGTGAGCAGACCGGCGTCCATGGCTTCCACCAACGGGTCGGTCAGCTCCGCGATCGGAACGGCCGACAGTGTCGCCACATCGTGCAAGCTGAACCGCATCCCGAGCACGACGCCGACCCGCAGCAGGGCGCGCGCCGGTGCGGAGAGTCCGCCGACCCGGCGGCGCACGCCCTCGACGAGGCCGGCCGGCAGGTCTTCGTCGGCCCGCGCGCCCGTCTCCACCAGGCCTTCGACGATGTGCACGGCCAGGAACGGGAGCCCACCGGTGTCGCGCAGGCGCCGGCCGAGGTGGTCCGACGGACGCCCGCCGAGCCGGTCGCCGGCCAGCTCCAACACCGCGTCCGTCGTCAGCGGCGGCAGGGCTATCCGGTGCACCGGGACCGTTCGACGGGCGGCGGTCGCGGCTTGGTCGGCGGGGCCGCCGGGGGTGGGGCGGCCGGCGAGCAGCCAGGCGATCGGCCGATCGGCCAGCCTGGCGGTGACGACGCGGAGCATGAACACGCTCAGCGGATCCGCCCACTGAACGTCGTCCAGCAGCACCAGGACCGGCTCGGTGTCAGTGCGCCGGGCCAGCAGTTCGCAGAGCCGTTCGGCCAGCCACAGGGGTTGGTCGAGCAGCGGCGCCAGGCCGGTGAAGTCCGCCGAGCCCACCAGCGGCGCGCGTCCGGCGCGCAGGGCGGTGCCCAGGGACGCCAGCGGCGCCACGTTGTCCTGTTCTGTCGCGGTTCCCTGGCCCACCGCGAAGCCGAGCCGGCGGGCCTGCTCGGCGACTTCCGCGGCGAACGAGGTCTTGCCGATGCCCGGCTCGCCTTCCACGACCAGCACGGTGGCGATTCCGGTGCGTGCGGCGCGAATCGCCCGCAGGGCGATGTCCAGTTCGGACATGCGCCCGCGCAGCGGATACGAGCGGGACCGGCTCCCGGTCGGGTCTGACACAGCCGCCATAGTGGCACGCCGGAGCGGCCGGCTTCGCGTGCTCCGGCGTGCTCCGGCGGGTCGGTGTCAGCCCCGAGCGAGCTGTCAGAACCAGTGCGCGCGCCCGCCCACCTTGCGGCCGGTGCCGCCGAGGATGGCCAGGATGGCGCCGACCACCAGCAGGATGATGCCGATGGTCCAGAGGACGGGGATGCTGAGCAGGAAACCCACGACGAGCAGGATGACGCCTAATGTGATCACTGTTGAACTCCTTCTCGGCGGCGGCGCAGGTCCTGCGGGATTCGGCAGGGCCGTCGGTACGTGGTGGGGGTGGCCACTGGGAGGTCTGTCCAAACGGGCCGGACGGAGCAATTCTGCCGGCGCGGCGCGGTCTCATTTGCCGAGGCCGGCGACGAGGTTGATCATGGCGGCGATGATGCCGACGCCGAACAGGTAGGACAGCAGCGCGTGCCGCAGGGCGGTGGCGCGCACTGGGCTGGACCTGAGGATGGTGTCGGAGACCTGGAAGGTCATGCCGATGGTGAAGGCGAGATAGGCGAAGTCGGTGTAGCGCGGCGGGGTGGGGTCGTTGAAGTCGATGCCGTGGGGGTTGGCGCCGTAGTAGAGCTTGGCGTAGCGCGTGGTGAATATCGTGTGCACGCTGGTCCAGGAGACCACGACGCTGACCAGGCTGACGGCGGCCTGAGCGGCCTGGCCGCCGACGTCGGAGGCGTCGGAGGTCAACACCAGGCCGACGGCGATCAGGCTGGCGACGGCGGCGATCAGGACGGTGGTGTCGGCGGCGGGCCGGCCGGCGTCCTCCTGGTTGGCGTGGCTGGCTGTGCGGGCGGAGCCCATCGGCCAGATGGTGATCCACATCCAGGTGACGAACACCGCCCCGGCGACGATCCAGCCGGCCAGCAGCGCGGCCTGCCACGTGGCGAACACCGCGACCAGGATCGCGATCGGCACGCCGGCGGCGAGGCAGACGAACAGCCTCAGCCGGGCCGAGGTCCCGTGTGCCTGGTGCGTGTCCGGCTGTGGCATCCGCGGTCCCTTCCGATCGGCCTCGCCGTGCGGGGACGAGCGTGTTCTGCCGAGAGGCGATACCCCGATTTCGGTCGCGTCAAACCTGGCGGTGCACTATTTCCGCTGGTGAGCTGCCATTCACGAAGCGTCGACCGCGGCGTTGTCGCCGAGCGCTTCGGTGCAGCGCCGTCTCGGCGGCGCGGTGCTCGGCGTCCCGCTCGATCGCGGTCAAGTGTGATTGCTTCTGCCTGGGTCACCCCGCAGTTAGCCTCGGCCGGTGAAGTCGGCCTCGATCGTCACCGCAGCAGCGTTATTGGCATTAGGGCTGGGCGTGAGCCCAGCGGCCGCCGCGTCCGACAGGACGCCGGCCGGCCCGCACGCGGTGATCAGCCATCTGGCCGATCCGAAGGACGGTCACGCCGCCGAGGACGAGACCGAGGACCTCACCGACGCCTCGCAGCAGTACAGCGACATCCGCAACGCGCCGGGCCTGACGGCGGCGAACGCACAGGCCTACTACTCCGGTCAGCAGCAGGGACAGCACCTGCCGGTGCTGCCGGGCGCCTGGCAGGAGGTGACGAACCAGCCGTACCAGAGCGACGCGCCGGCCTACCGGGACCCGAACTGGTCGAACTCCACCGGCGGCTCCGGACATGTCTCCGGCCGGGTCAGCGCGCTGGCCACCGACGGCGCGCGCACGGTCTACGTCGGCGCGGCCGACGGCGGAGTGTGGCGCTCGGACGACCGTGGCGCGCACTGGCAGCCGCTGTGGGACGGCATGCCGAGCCTCGCGATCGGCGCCGTGGCGGTGAATCCGACCGACCACAGCGTCTACGTCGGCACCGGCGAGGCGGACTTCAGCGGCGACAGTCTCGGCGGCGACGCCATCTACCGCTCCGCCGACCGCGGACGCACCTGGCAGCGCATCGGCCAGTCCTTCTTCGGGCTGCGCACCGCCCGGATCGTGCTGGACGGCGTCGGCCACATCTACGCCGCCACGAGCTTCGGCCTGCTGCGCCACGACATGCGTGACTGGTCCGCGCCCTGGACCACCGTGCTCGCCCCGGCCGCCGGCGCCGAGACGTCGTTCGCGACCGACGTGCGAATCCGCCCGGGCAGCAACGGATCCGTCGTCGCGGCCACCATCGTCAACAAGGGCGTCAACCCCGGCGCGGTGAACGCCTTCTACCAGTCGACCACCGGCGGCGGGCCCGGCACCTTCAGCCGGCAGGCGGCCACCGGCCAGTTGACCGACACCGACATCGGGCGCACCACCTTCACCTGGAACGCCAACGGTTCCGCGCTCTACGCGGTCGTGCAGAACGCCACGAACACCGGCCTGCTGACCGGAGTCTTCCGTGCCGACTCGGGCTCGCCCGCCGGCCCGTGGACCAAGATCGCCGACACGCCGAGCCTGGTGAAGGCCGGCGCC
The DNA here is from genome assembly GCF_040682195.1 of Kutzneria sp. NPDC051319. Classification (NCBI taxonomy): domain Bacteria; kingdom Bacillati; phylum Actinomycetota; class Actinomycetes; order Pseudonocardiales; family Pseudonocardiaceae; genus Kutzneria; species Kutzneria sp. NPDC051319. Next base: position 21,971 of record NZ_JBFBAM010000038.1, read on the forward strand.
CAGGGCTGCGGCGGCTGCCAGGGCTGGTACGACCAGTACGTGGCCGCCGACCCGGTCGACCCCAACCACATCTATCTGGGCCTCGAAGACGTCTACGAGACCTCGGACCGCGGTGCGAGCTGGCAGGTCATCGGTCCCTACTGGAACTTCGGGCTGCCGTGCTGGAGCTCCGATCTCAGCAAGCTGACCTGCCCGCCGACCACCCACGCCGACCAGCACGCCGCAGTGGTCGCCAGTGACGGCACGGCCTACTTCGGCAACGACGGTGGCGTCTACTCCCGGGCTGCCGCACTGCGCGGTGTCGTCAAGTGGAACAACCTCAACGAGGGGCTGCACACGCTGCAGTACTACTCGGTCGGAGCCGGTCGAGTGGCCGGCGGCGACGCGATCTGGGGCGGCTTGCAGGACAACGGCGTGTCACTGCTGTTACCGGGGGCGAAGGAACAGGTCTCACCGTTCGGCGGCGACGGCGGCCAGGTGATCGTCGATCCGCGCAACGGGATGCGGGCCGTCAACGAATACGTGCACCTCAGCACCGCTCGCACGGAGAACGGCGGCAAGTCGGACTTCACGACTCCCAGCTACACCACCATGTCCCCGTCCTGCGACAACCCCGTCGCCGGCACGCTCGCCGACCCCTGCGACCCCGGCAGCCTGTTCATCGCGCCCTACAGCGCGGACATCGCCAACCTCGACCACTGGGTGGCCGGCGGCCAGTACGTGTGGGACAACCAGGGCAAGGGCTGGGGCACCAACTGCGGTCCGACCGCCTGCGACTGGAAGAACGTGCACGACACCGGCGCCCAGATCACCGCCGTGGTCGCCAAGGGCAACACCATCTACGCGGCCTGGCAGTACCGCGATGCGGCGAAGGTCTACCACTCCGGCATCGACACGAACTACGGCGGCAGCTGGCACCGCCTCGCCACGCCGAACCTGCCGGCCCGCTACATCACCTCGATCTCGCTGGATCCCGTGCGGAACGGGCACTTGTACATCTCGTTCGGCGGCTACACCGACAAGTGGGTGCCCGGCGCGGGCAAGGGGCACGTGTTCGAGAGCGGCGACGGCGGAGCCAGCTGGACCGACGACACCGGCGCGCTGCCCGACCTCCCGACCACGTCGTTGGTGCAGTGGAACGGTTTGCTGGCGGCGGCGACCGACGCCGGCGTCTACGTCCGTCTGGCCGGCCAGTGGTTCAAGCTCGGCACCGACCTGCCGAATGCGTCCGGGCAGCAGCTGGTGGTCGCGCCGGAGGGCACCGCGTTGCTGCTGGCCACCCACGGACGTGGGCTGTGGAGCTACGGCGTGCGTCGGTGACCGGAACCGGCATGGTGTCCTGGAATCAGCCGTGCTTGCCCTTGCCCGGCGGCTGCCCGGCGCCGGTCTTCTTGGCTTGACCGGGTGGAACGTGTCCAGGGCCCGGGCCGCCGTTGCCAGGCCCTGTACCAGGACCTGGACCACCGCCGGCGCCATGGTCGTCGACGGCGGTGCTGGCCGCGAGATCGACACTGGTGGTGGGCGGTGACGTCGTGCTCGGCGGCACGGTCGGTGCGGAGCTCGTGGTGGCCGGGGGAGGGGCGGTCGTGGTCGCTGGGGGAGCGGCGGCTCTCAGGGCGAAGGTCAGTACCGCGCCGGCCATGAGAACTCCGCCGGCCGCCACCGCGACGGCGCGGTGCCGGCGTGGCCGCTGTGGCAACGGGATCGTCGACAGTTCGGCGGGGCCGAGCCGGGCGAATCGTTCCACGCACTGCGCCGACGTCGGTCGGTGTGCGGGATCGGCACTGGTCATCTCGGCCAGCACCATCGCCAGCCCGACGGGTAACCAGTCCGGGATCAGGGGGTCGCGGGTCAGTCGCGCCAGCGCGGCCTCGGCCTGACCGCCCTCGTATTCCTGGTGGCCGGTCAGCGCCTGCAACAGCACGAGGCCGAGGGCGTAGACGTCGGAGGCCGGCGTGGCCTTCTGGCCCCGGACCTGTTCCGGCGCGAGATAGGCGGCGGTGCCGACGATGTCCCCGGAGCGGGTGATGCCGTCGGCGTCGACCAGGCGGGCCAGGCCGAAGTCGGCCAGGTAGGCCTCGCCGTCCAGGTCGACCAGGATGTTCGACGGCTTGATGTCGCGGTGCACGATGCCGCGGCTGTGCACGTAGGCCAGGGTCGGCGCCAGGCGTCCGGCCAGCGACACCACCTCGTCGACGGTGGGCCGCTCCTTGCTCAGCGCCACGTGGAGGCTCGGACCGTCCACCAGCCGCATCACCAGGTACCGGCTGTTCTGGTGCTGGCCGGCGTCGTAGACGGTGACCAGTCCCGGATGCGACAGGCCGGCCAGCAGCCTGGCCTCGTCCTCGAACCGCCGGTGGTCGATCGCGCTGGCCGGCGGGGTGAACCTCTTGATCGCCACCGGGCGTTCCAGCTTCAGGTCGTACGCCCGGTACACCTCGGCCATTCCGCCGCTGCCCACCAGCGCGCCGATCCGGTAGCGGTGCGACAGCAACGGCCGCTCGCCCGTCGCGCTGAACGGATCAGGGTCCATCTGCCCACCTCCCGTGCCGTCGACAACGAGGACTACCACGCCGGAGTGGGCTTCACACCCTTGATCGGCATCACCGGTGGGCCTCCGCATCATGTGCGTTGAGGATTAGCAATGTCACTATGGCTTCAGTGGCGAGTGAAATTAACCCGACCATGCCACGCCATCAGTTGATATCCGGCCAGGAGAAGAAGACCGAATCAGTCAGTCCGCCGGCATGAGCGTGGCGACACGGATCACGCCGACGGTGTGCGGCGGGATTCTCGTTGTCCCCGCGGTCATCCGGCTTCGGCCGTGGTGTCGGCGGCGGGGTTGCGGAGGAAGTGGCCGATCTGTTCCAGGGCGGTCGCGGCTTCGGGCAGGAACGACCAGAACAGGTGGAACACGTGCGTGCCCACCGGGTAGAGGTCGAGCCGGACGTCGACGCCGTGCGCGGCGGCGTGGTCGACGAAGCGGCGGGTCTCGCGCAACACCATGTCGTGGGTGCCGGACTGCACGAGCAGCGGAGGCAACGCGGACAGGTCGGCCTTGAAGACGTTCAGCAGCGGATCGGTGTGCGGATGATCGCCGACGTAGAGCGAGAGCCACCGCGCCACCGGTGTGCCGTCGGGCGGGTCCACGACGTTGACCGACGGGCACAGCAGCACCGCCCGCCCCGGCTGCGGCAGGCCCTCCCGGGCCAGCTTGACCATGAGCGACACGGCCAGCCCGCCGCCGGCCGAGTCGCCGCTGATGGCCAGGTCGCTGGGATCCGTGCCCTGGTCGAGCAGCCATTGGTAGGCGCGGAAGGCGTCGTCGAGCGCGGCCGGGAAAGGGTGCTCCGGGGCGAGCCGGTAGTCCGGCAGCAGCACGGTTGCCCCGGTCGCGGCGGCCAGCGCCCCGGCCAGCGGGCGGTAGCCGAAGGCGGAGCCCGAGATGTAGCCGCCCCCGTGCAGATGCAGCAGGGTCGGCGGCCCGTCCACGCCGGCCGACACGACCAGCGCCGGCACGCCACCAGCCTGCACCGGTCGGACGCGCGTGCCGTCCGGGACCGGGAACTGCGCGTTGAGTGCCTCGTAGGCCTCCCGCATCTGCGGCAGGCCGGGCTGGCCGTCCTCAGCGACCGAGTCCCACAGCTGCGCGACCCGGGCGGCGACCTCGCCGCCGGCCGACCTGGTCAGGGCGACGGCGTCGTTGAGGTCGGCCAGCAGCGGCACGGCCGCGCCGAGCAGCGCCTCGCCGGCCAGCGTCAGCTCCACGCGATGGGTCGAGCGCAGCAGCAGCGGGCAGCCGATCAGCCGTTCCAGCGCCTGGATCTGCCGGCTCAGCGCCGGCTGGGAGACGTACAGGCCGGCCGCCGCCCGGCCGAAGTTGAGCTCGGTGGCGACGGCGACGAACGCTCGCAGGTGTTTGAGCTCGATCGCGTCGGTGGCGGGCAGCGGGGTCGTCGGCCGCGGGTCGGGCATGCCGTCGAGTATCTGCGGCCGACGTCGCCCGTGTCATACCGACCGTGCAACACGGTGATGCAAGATCGGCCTTTCCGCCGTCCGCGACCGGCATGACAGCATTGGTCGTGGCTGAAGGAGCTGGTCGGCGAACTGCGGACCTGCGTCTGCGGTGCGGCGTGGCCCGGGTGCAGTGGCCGGCACAGCGCACCCCCGCGCCGCCGCTGCTGGTCTGGTTCGCCGACGGCGACGAACCGGCCGCGACCGGGGTCCTCGTGATCTCGATCCGGCTGCGGAGCTTCCGGGCCGCACGGGAGGTTCTGGAGTGGTCGGCCGCCAACGCCACCGCGCTGGGCGCCGGTCCCGGACCGCTGCTCGTCGGCGGTGACGGCCCGGGAGCGGCTCTGGCCGCGATGGTCGCCCGGCATGCGCGGGAGCAGGGGTGGCCGCCCGTGGTGGAGGTCAGCCGCCGTGAACTGGCCAGGAAAACCGTAGAAGGAAAGGGCAATCACATGCGCAAGCTGGTGTCGAACCTGTTCGTCTCGCTCGACGGCGTCGTCGAGGCCCCGGACAAGTGGTCCCTGCCGTACTGGAGTGACGAGATCGCCGCGTCCGTCGACGCCGGCATGGCCGCCGCCGACGCCATGCTGCTGGGCCGGGTCACCTACGAGGGCTTCGCGGCCGCCTGGCCCGACCGCACCGTCGAGGACGACGAAGGCGCCGACTTCATGAACACCGTCCGCAAGTACGTGCTGTCGACGACCTTGTCCGAGGTCACGTGGCGCAACTCGGTGTTGCTGCACGGCGATCCCGCCGCGGCCGTTCGTGAGCTCAAGGCTGAAGCCGGCGGTGACATCATGACCAGCGGCAGCGGGACCGCCGTGCGGTGGCTGCTGTCCGAGGGCCTCGTCGACGAGCTGAACCTGTTGCTGTACCCCGTTGTCGTCGGTTCGGGGAAGCGTCTGTTCCCGTCGGACGGACCGAGCTTCCCGCTCACCCTCACGACCTCGACGGCGTTCGGCAACGGCGTCGTCCAGCTGACCTATTCACGGGCCTGAACCGGCCGAGCTCTCGAAACCGCGTGCGGCATTGCGAGGTTTGTCCGGACGCCGCCGGTTGGTCGACCCCCGTTCGGCGAACGTTCAACGGGGGCCGGTCTGCGTGTCACTTGCCGTGCCCTACGGTCCTCACAGCGTGCGGAACGGGGAATCCATGGACACGAGTCTCGCGGTCCGGGCTCGCGGCATCACGAAGTGCTTCGGCGATGTCGTCGCCCTCGACGGCATGGATCTGGATGTCGCGCAGGGGCAGATCCACGGGCTGGTCGGACCGAACGGCGCCGGCAAGACGACGCTGCTCGGCCTGCTGCTGAGCCTGGCCGTCGCCGACGAGGGCAGCCTGGAGATCCTGGGCGCACCGGTCGGCCGGGCGCTGACGGCGCCGGACGGTGTCGCCGGCTTCGTGGACGGACCCGGCCTCTACCCGTCGCTGACCGCCCGGAAGAACCTCGCCGCGCTGGCCACGCTGCGCGGCCGCGACGCGCGCACGGCGGGCATCGACGACGTGCTCGGCCAGGTCGGGCTGGCCGACGTCGCCGACGACCGGGTCCGGGGCTTCTCCCTCGGCATGCGCCAGCGGCTCGGGCTCGCCGCGGCGCTGCTGACCCGGCCCCGGCTGCTCGTGCTGGACGAGCCTTCCAACGGCCTCGACCCGGCCGGCAAGCGGCAGGTGCACGGCGTCCTCAACCGCCTCGCGGCGGACGGAACCACCGTGATCATCTCCAGCCACCGCATGGACGACGTCGAGGCGCTGTGCTCGGAGGTCACCATCCTCGCCACCGGGCGGGTCGTGTTCACCGGGCCGTTGGGCAAGCTGTCGGCCGAGAACCGTGAACTCGACTACCGGATCCGCACCTCCGATCCGGAGGCCGCGCGGCGTCTCGCCCTCGACACGCCGGGGGCCGTCGTCGTCGAGAGCTCCGACGCGGCGCTGCTCGTTGTGCGGGCCGACATTCCGGCTCTCGACGACCTTGTGGCCCGGCTCGTGCACGCCGGCGTCGCGGTGCGCGAACTCGCCCCCGTCGTGTCGCCGATCGAGGCCGCGTTCCTCGCTCTCACCGATCAGGAGACCGGCCGATGACCGCCGTCCTCGACGCCCCGGACACGACCACCCGACCCGTGTCGGTGGCGCACTGCTACCGCTTCGAGATGGTCAAGCTGGTGTCCCAGTGGCGGATCCGGTTGCTGGTGCTGGCCTGCTGGCTCGCGCCGGCGCTGTTCGTCGCCGCGGTCAGCCGGCAGAGCGACCTGCCCACCGACACCCTCTTCGGCCGCTGGATGAACATCAGCGGGTGGGCCGGCCCGTTGGTGATGCTCGGCTTCGCCGGCGTCTACGCGTTGCCGCTGCTGACTTCCGTCGTCGCCGGCGACGTGTTCGCGGCCGAGGACCGGCTCGGCACCTGGCGGCACCTGCTGGTGGCGGTCCGGTCGTACCGGCGGATCTTCGCGGCGAAAGCGTTGGCCAGCCTTACCGTCATCCTGGTGCTCGTGGTCGGGATGGCCGTGTCGAGCACGGTCGGAGGGGTCGTGGCGGTCGGCAGCCATCCGCTCGTCGGCCTCGACGGCCATGTGGTGGCTCCGGCGGACGCGGCCGGACTCGTCCTGCTCGCCTGGATCTGCGTGCTGGCCCCGACGCTGGCGCTGGCCGGGATCGGGCTGCTCGGGTCCGTCGCATTAGGACGGTCACCGATGGGGCTGCTGCTGCCGGCTGTCGTCGCCCTGGCCATGGGTGTGGCCCAGATGCTGCCGCTGCCCGTCGCCGTCCGGCTCGCGTTGCCCAGCTACGCCTTCATCGCGTGGGAAGGCTTGTTCACCAGCCCGGCGCAACTCGGTCCGCTCCTGATCGGCGTCGCGGTGAGCCTGATCTGGGCGGTCGCCGCGACCGCGCTGGCCTACCTTCTGTTCGTACGGCGGGACTTCACCAACCTCACCCACGACGGCTCGGGCCGCCGGGCGTTCACCGTCGCCGCCGCGCCGCTGGCCGGCGTCCTGGTCGTCACGGCCGGGATCCTCGCCGTCGCGACGTCGACCGCCACGGACTCCGGGATCGACCGGGACAAGGTGCAGCAGTCCGTCGCCACGGCCTTCGCCCACCTCTACCGGCTCCAGACCCAGCAGCTGCACCGCCCCGACGTCACCGAGGAGCAACTGGCCACCACGGCCGCCTGCACCAAGGGTGACGGCCTGGCGGAGCCCGACGGGCCCGGCAACGACTGGCGCTGCGTGGCCTCCTGGCACCTGCCCGGCACCACGGCCGTCGGACAGGCCATCTACCAGCTCGACGTCGCCTCGGACGGCCAGTACGTCGCCGACGGCGACGGGCCCAAGGAAGTCAACGGCTACTTCCAGATGCGGACCCCGACCGGGGACCAGCCGAACCCCCTCTGGCAGTTCGACGGCCACGTCGACCTGCTGTCTGCCCCGTCGAAGGGATGAATCCCATGCAGGTAGCGCGCCGCAGAAGGCGTGTCGGCAGGCGTGTCCCGCGCGGATTACGCGTCTGGACCGCGGGCGTCTCCGTGCTCGCCCTGGTCGCCGTGGGCTCCGGCGTCGGCTCGGCGTCGACCCGCCAGTTCGGCACCGACCAGGTCGGCGACACCACCCGCCAGGGCCAGGTCATCTCCAGCGACCAGTACCTCAACCCGATCGGCGACCGCCTCGTCGTCGACAACGGCAAGATCATGGCCTCGTCGGTCAGCCCCGACGGCGGCCACCTCGCCGCGCTGGTCACCGACGGCGGCCTGGCGCTGGTCGTGGTGGACCTCAAGAGCTGGAAGGTGCAGCAGCTCGTCGGCAACTCGGCGACGGCCGACCTGAAGATCTCCGGCAACGACGTGGGCCAGGAAGGCCCGTCGTACTCGCCGGACGGCAAGGCGCTGTGGCTGGCCCAGACCGACGGCTACCGCAGGTTCACCGTGAACGCCGACGGCACGCTGGCCAACCCGACCTTCGTCGCCATTCCGGCCGACGGTGCCAAGCACGGCCTGCCGGCGCAGGCGGTGTTCTCCGCCGACGGCAAGACGGTGTACTCCGCGGTCAACGGCCAGAACCGGGTCATCGCCATCGACGCGGCGACCGGCGCGATCGGGCAGAGCTGGGCCGTCGGCAACGCCCCGCGCGACCTGGTGCGCATGGGCAGCCGCCTGTACGTCAGCAACGAGGGCGGTCGCCCGGCCAAGCCCGGTGACAACACGCTGAACTCGTACAACACCCAGGTGCCGGCCAGCCCGGTGACCGGCGCCACCACCACCGGCACGGTCAGCGTGATCGACCTGGCGCACCCGGGCGCCGCGGTGGGCAGCATCGACGTCGGCCTGCACCCGACCGCCTTGTACGCCAGGAACAACACCCTGTTCGTGGCCAACACGTCCAGCAACGGCGTGTCGGTCATCGACACCGGCCGCAACAAGGTCGTGCAGACGATCTCGACGCAGCCTTGGCCGGAAGCGTCGGTCGGCTACGAGCCCGACGGCATCACCATGACCAGCGACGGCCACCTGCTGGTGACGCTCGGCCGCGCCGACGCCGTCGCGGTCTACCGCTTCTCCCAGGCGCAGGAGCCGGTCAGCTACGTCGGCCTGCTGCCGACGGACTACTTCCCGACCGCGATCGCCACGGTGGGCAACAACATCGTGGTCTCCAACACCCGCGGCATCGACGCCCTGCGTCCCACCACGGCCGCCGGGCACAACACGCACGACACGACGTCGAGCGTGCAGAAGTTCCGGCTGCCCGACGACCGGACGATTCGCGGCTACACCGGCAAGGTGTTCGAGCAGAACGGGTGGACCAACGGTTCGGTCCAGCTGGCCAACGGCTACGGCAAGGCCAAGCCGGCGCCGGTCCCGCAGCGCATCGGCGACCCATCGACGATCAAGCACGTCTTCCTGATCGTCAAGGAGAACCGGACCTACGACCAGGTGTACGGCGACGACCCGCGCGGCAACGGCGACGCGGCGCTGGCCACCTTCGGCGAGAACGTGACGCCCAACCAGCACGCGCTGGAGCGGCAGTTCGGCCTGTACGACAACACCTACGACATCGGCACCAACTCCGCCGAGGGCCACAACTGGCTGATGCAGGCCGACGACCCGGAGTACACGGAGTCCTCCGCCGGCGAATACCTGCGCAGCTACGACACCGAGGACGACGCGCTGGGCCACCAGGCGTCCGGGTTCCTCTGGAGCGGGGCGCAGGCGGCCGGCAAGACCGTGCGGGACTTCGGCGAGTTCCAGCAGTTCCTGACCAAGCCGGCCGACGCCTCGTGGCAGAACCTGTACTGCGACGCCAAGAACATGGCCTCGACCGGACAGTCCACCGCCTACCCGCTGGTCTCGTCCTCGCCGATCCCGTCGCTCAACAGCGTGTCGGTGCCGGGCTTCCCGAAGTTCGACACGTCGGTGCCGGACGTCTACCGGGAGCAGATCTGGAAGCAGGACTTCGCCAAGAACGGTCCGGCCAACCTCAACATGTTCTGGCTGTCCAGCGACCACACCGGCGGCCCGCCCAACCCGGCCGCGCAGGTCGCCGACAACGACCTCGCGACCGGTCAGATCATCGACACCATCTCGCACAGCCCGTACTGGAAGGACTCGGCGATCTTCGTCGTCGAGGACGACTCCCAGGCCGGTCTCGACCACGTGGACGGCCACCGCGCCCCGATCCAGATCATCAGCCCGTGGGCGCAGCACGGCGTCGTGGACAACCACTACTACTCGCAGATCACGATGATCCGCACCATCGAGCAGATCCTCGGGATCCACCCGATGAACCAGAAGGACAGCGCGGCCACCCCGATGTCGGCGGCGTTCACCACCAAGCCCGACTACACGCCGTTCAACTCGGTGCCGAACCGCACCTCGCTGACCCTCGGCCTGTCCACGCCACCGTCCTGCGGTGTGGACACCGTCGCACCGCAGTTCGCCGCGTCGGCGCCGTCGACCACCGTGCCCGCGGACAAGAAGCAGTTGGCGGCCCAGTGGATGTCGTGGGAGGGGCAGCAACACCTGACCGGATCGAACGCCGTGCCGGACTACGCCAATCCCGCGCAGATGAACCACCTCACGTGGTATGAGACGCACGGGTGGACGCAGCCCTACCCGGGTGAGAGCAAGGTCTACGCCCCGGACCAGGTTCCCGGCGGGTACATCCCGTCCTCGGACTCCGACGGCTGATGAGTGTTCCTCAGGTAGGTCCGGGATCGACGGTTCCCGGGCCTACCTAGGAACCGGGCGACCTACTAGTCAGTTCGAGCACCCCTAGGTGACGACGGGGATTCCTAGGGGTTTCCAGCCATAGCTGGGTTCGGGACAGCGTGGATAGTGTGCCGGCCGGGGAAAGCGACGACCCGGAGGCCGTTGATGGCACGGATCAGCAGAAGGCAGATGCTTGTCGCCGGGGCGGCCGTGGGCGCGGTGGCGTTCCCCGCGGTGAGAGGGCTGGCGGCGGTGGGTGGGCCGGTGGCGCCGGAGGCGGTGACGCAGGCGCAGACACCGTTGGCGAGCGCGAGGATCCCCAAGTACGTCACGGCGCTGCGGACGTTCGGGGGCGGCCGGGTGTCGGGATCGAGCTTCACGACGAGGATTGCCGAAGCGCCCCAGGTGGTCCTGCCGAGCTCGATGTACCCGCCGGGACACGCGGACGGCACCTGGGTGTGGGCCTACCAGGTGGGTGGAAAGGCGGCGTCCTGGCCGGGCGTGACGGTGGAGGCGACGCGAGGAACGCCGACGACGATCACGTACGTCAACAACCTGCCCCGCAGCTCGCGGGTGCAGCCGCTGTTGACGATCGACCAGACGATCCACTGGGCGGACCCGTTGGGCGTGGTGAAGGCGTCCCAGCCGTACACGGGTCCGATGCCGACGGTGGTGCACCTGCACGGGGCAGAGGTCCAGTCGGCGTTCGACGGACTGCCGGAGGCGTGGTTCACGCCGGACGGCCGGCACGGACCGGCCTACAGCACGGCGTCGGGAACGGCGTCGAACGCGGCGGTGTACTGCTACCCGAACACGCAGCCGGCGACGGCGCTGTGGTTCCACGACCACGCCCTGGGCATCACGAGGATCACCGTGCTCAGCGGCCTGTCGGCGTTCTACCTGGTCCGGGACAAGTTCGACACGGGCCGTCCGGACAACCCGCTGCGGCTGCCGGCGGGCGCCTTCGAGGTGGAGCTGATGCTGCAGGACCGGCTGTTCGACACGAACGGCCAGCTGCGCTTCCCGGACGGCAGCAACCCCGACGCGGACCTGAACGGCCCGCCGTCGAATCCGCTGTCGCACCCGTTCTGGATCCCGGAGTTCTTCGGCGACGCGATGGTGGTCAACGGCCGGACCTGGCCGACGCTGGCGGTGGAGCCACGCCGCTATCGCTTCCGGTTCCTCAACGCCTGCAATGCGCGTTTCCTGCGCATGAACCTGACGGATCCGGCGAACGCGTCCTCGGCGACGCCGCCGTCGGCGGTGGCGTGCTGGCAGATCGGCACCGACGGCGGCCTGCTGGACCGGCCGGTGGAACTGAACGACCCGGCGAGGCCGGACGCGCCGAAGCTGTTCCTGGCGCCGTCGGAGCGGGCGGACGTGATCATCGATTTCAGCGGGCTGCGCGGCCGGTCGCTGATCCTGACCAACGACGGCCTGTTCCCGTACCCGAGCGGCGGGCCGCCGGACCCGAACCTGGACGGCCAGCTGATGCGCTTCGACGTGACACTGCGACTGTCCGGTCAGGACACCAGCTACAACCCGGCGACGGGCGCGCCGCTGCGGGGCGGCAGCGGGCAGCCGCCGGCGATCGTGCGGCTGGCGAACCCGGCGACGGGTGCGGTCGCGGCGGGCGTGCGGCCGACGGTGAAGCGGCAACTCGTCGTCTTCGAGCAGGAGACCGTCGACTGCGCGGTCTCCGACCAGAGCGACGGCCCGCTGGAGGCGTTTCTGAACAACAGCAAGTGGAACGGCCTGCGGGACGGGACGACGACGCCGATCACGGGGTCGCGGGGCAGCACCGGCCTGTTCATCACCGAGCTTCCCCGGGTCGGCGCGACGGAGCTGTGGGAGCTGCTGGACATCACCGACGACGCGCACCCGATCCATGTCCACCTGATCCAGTTCCAGGTGCTCAACCGGCAAACCGTCGATGTCGACGGCTACCGGGCGGCCTGGGCGGCGATGTTCCCGGGCGGCACGTTCGCCGGCCAGCAGTGCGACGGCTCCTTCGGCCGCACGACCTACCCGGCCGGCGAGATCATCCCGGGCTACGGCCCGCCGCGCGACTACCTGACGCCCAACGCGGACGGGGCCCTGGGCGGCAACCCGGCGATCGGCCCGTTCCTGACCGGACCGGTGCTGCCGCCGGATCCGGCCGAGGCGGGGTGGAAGGACACGTTCAAGATCAATCCGGGCATGGTGAACCGGGTGCTGATCCGCTGGGCGCCGACGGAGATCCCGGTCGGCGACGCCCAGCCGGGCGTGAACCGGTATGCCTTCGACCCGACGGCCGGCCCGGGCTACGTGTGGCACTGCCACATCCTCGATCACGAGGACAACGAGATGATGCGCCCGTACATCCCGGTCAGGTAGCCATGTGGCGCGTGATCGTGCTGGCCGCCGCGACTGCCTCGGCCCTGCTCGCCGGGGCCGGGACCGCCGCGGCTCACGTGACGACCCAGCCTTCGACGGCGACGAAGGGCACGGCGGCGGAGATCGCGTTCCGGGTGCCCGACGAGGAGAAGTCGGCCAGCACCACCGAAGTCCAGGTGAGCCTCCCGGCCGACCACCCGATCGCGTCGGTGCGGCCGAGGGCGATGGCCGGGTGGACGGCGGACGCGACGACAACGCGGACGGCGACACCGCTGAGTTCGGACGACGGGCCGGTCACCGAGGTGGTCTCGGTGATCACCTGGCACGGCGGGAGCATCGCGCCGGGCAGCTACGACGACTTCGTCGTGCTGCTCGACCCGGTGCCGTCCGACGCGGACTTATTGGTGTTCAAGGTGATCCAGACCTACGACAACGGCGACGTGGTGCGCTGGATCGACACCGGCGCCGACGCCGAACACCCGGCACCAGTCGTGACGCTGGTCGCGGCCGAGCGGGCGGCGGCCGCGCCGGATCTGTTCGGCGTCACCGGCACGGTCCTCGGGGTTGTCGCCGGGGCGATGGCCGCCCTGGCCTGGCGTCGGAAACGCCAGGCCCGATGAGATCCGTGCCGGCGGTGCTGGCCGGCGTCCTCGTGGCACTGCTCGCGACCGCCGGTCAGGCCGCCGCGCACGCGGCGCTGTTGGGCACGCAGCCGGCGCCGTCCTCGATACTGGTGACGGCGCCGTCCACCGTGACGCTGAGCTTCGGCGAGCCGATTCAGGTGACGACGGACGGAATCCAGGTGCTCGGCCCGGACGGCTCCACAGTGGACAACGGTGGGGCGGGCCACGTCGACGGCCGGCCCGACACGATAGGCGTGGCGATCAAGGCGCAGGGGGCGGGCACGTACACGGTGTCTTGGCACGTGGTGTCGGCGGACTCGCATCCGGTGTCGGGCGCGTACACGTTCTCGGTCGGCCATCCATCGGTGGCGCCCGGGACATCGACCGGCGGCGACACCACCGTCGCGATGCTCTACTGGCTGTTCCGGGCGCTCGGCTATGTCGCGTTCGCCGGGCTGGCCGGCTCGCTCGGCTTCCTGTTCCTGTGCTGGCCCAACGATTTCCTCACGAAGCGGCTGACGTGGGGCAGCTGGGCGGCGCTCGTGGCCGCCACCGTCGCGGACGGGCTGCTGCAGGGACCGTACAGCGCCGGGCTCGGGCTTGACCACATGTTCGACAGCGGCCTGCTCGCGGTCACCATGGGCATCCCGCTCGGCACCGGCCTGGTGATCAGGATGTCCCTGCTGGCGCTGACCGCGCCGGTGATCGCCGACGCGTATCCGTTCGGGCGGCGCGCTGTGGCCACGCTGCTGCTCAGCGGCCTTGCCGTCACGTGGTCGATGTCCGGGCACGACGCGGACGTGGCCACGGTGCCCGCCGACGTGCTGCACCTCGACGCGATGGCCCTGTGGGTGGGCGGCCTCGCGGTGATCCTGGTGGCCAAGCCCCCGCCGTCGGCGATCGCCCGGTTCAGCCGCCTGGCGGCGGCCAGCGTCGGAGTGCTCATCGTCACCGGGATCTTCCAGAGCTGGCACCAGCTCCATGCCCTCGACACCGACTACGCGAGGCTGTTGGCGGTGAAGGTCGGTGTCGTGCTGGCGATCCTGGGTGCGGCCTGGTTCTCCCGCCGCTGGCTGCGGACTCGACCCGAGGCGGTCCGGCGCTCGGTGCTGCTGGAGACCGGCGGGGCCGTTGTCGTGCTCGCGCTGACGGCGGCGCTCGTTGCCGCCAACCCCAACGCACCGTCCACACCGGAGGAGGGCCCGCTGGCCTTTGACACCGGCGGCCCGCACGGCCAGGGCAAGCTCCAGATCGGCGTGCTGCCGGGCACGGTCGGCCCGAACATCATCTCTGTCACGGTCACCGACGCCGCCGGCATGCGCGTGGACGTCGCCGAGTTGGACGCTCAACTGTCGATGCCGGACAAGGGGATCGGCCCGATGACCGTGTCGATCCCGCGTACCGGCATGGCCATGGGCGGCTATCGCGCGGCCAGCGCCGAACTGCCGTTCGCGGGCATCTGGCGGCTGACCATCACCGTGCGCACCTCCGAGTTCGACGAAACCACGGTGGTACGCCAGATCCAGGTGACCTGAGCACCGGCAATTCGGGCAGGTGTCGCGGTATTTCCGGCCGACTCGGGCCTTGTCGGAGAACTGAACGGCGGGTGGCCTCGTGTGCCTGCGGTCAAGCAGTGGTGGCCGAACAGGAGAGTCGATGGCCGACGCGGAGTACGAGGCGATTGTCACGCGGGACGACGACCTCGTCCGGCAGGCCCAGCGGTTGCGGCAGCAGGTGTTCGGCCAGGAGTTCGGCCTGGCGGCCTCGGCCGACGGTGTCGACAGCGACGCGAGCGACCGATACGCCGATCACGTGGTCGTTCGGCACCGAACGTCCGGGGAGGTGGTCGGGACGTACCGGATGCTGACTCCGGCCGCCGCGGCCCGGGCCGGCGGAAACTACTCGGACCAGCTGTTCGATCTGCGCCCGCTGCGGTCGATCCAGCGACGGCTGCTTGAGCTCGGGCGAGCGTGCGTGCATCCCAAGCACCGCAACGGGGTGGTCATCAGCCTGCTGTGGATGGGGCTGGTCACGCACGCGCGGGAGCAGGGCCTGCGCTGGCTGGCCGGGTGCTGCTCCGTCCCGCTGGCCGACGGCGGCGCGGATGCGGCCCGGATCTGGGCCACCGTCGCCGAGAAACACCTGGCCCCGCCGGAGCGCCAGGTCGTGCCGCGCCGGGAGTGGGTTGTCGGGCCGGCGGAACGGATCCCGGAGCGAGAGCTGCCGGCGCTGCTCAAGGCGTACCTGCGGCTCGGCGCGCAGGTGTGCGGCAAGCCCGCGCACGACCCGGACTTCGACACGGCCGACCTGTACGTGCTCCTCGACCTGGACGCGGTGCCGCCGCGCTATCTGGCCCGGTTCGAGCGGCTCTGGGCGTACGGACGGCAATGCGCCTGAGCGTGACGGCGACGTGCTCCGTGGCCGGCTGTGTGTCCGCCACGACCCCCACTGTCGGCCCCGCGCTGCTGGCGATCCGCCGGCTCAAAGTCGCGGTCGCGCTGGTGGCGTTCCTGCTGTGCCTGGCTTTCCTGGCCATGGGGCCACCACCGCGTGTGGGCCGAGCCGTGTATTCGTGGTGGTTTCGGGGATTCCTGTTCGCGCTGGGTATTCGGGTCCGCGTGCGTGGCCCTCGTGGGTCCTGGCACGACGGCCCGGAGCTGGTCGTCGCCAATCACGTCTCGTGGCTGGACTCCGGCCTGATCCAGTTGTGGCGGCCGGGTCAGACACTGGTGAAGAGCGACGGCGACGACGTGCCGGCGATCGTCCGGCGGCCGTTGCGGGCGCTGGGCACCGTGTTCTTCGATCGCGAACGGCCGGAGCAGCTGCCCCGGGCGATCGGTGAGATCACCGGGATTCTGCGTGGTGGCGGGCGGTTCGTGTGCTTCCCGGAGGGCACGACCTACTGCGGCGGACATGCCGGCGCATTTCGGCCGGCGCTGTTCCAGGCGGCCGTGAACGCCGGCGCGCCGGTTCGGCCGGTGCGGGTCGACTACGTGCTGTCGGATGGCTCGCCGGCGACGGCCGCGGCCTTCATCGGTGACGACAACCTGACCACCTGGACGCGTCGGGTGATGGCGGTTCGGGGCATGACCGCCGAGATCGTCTTCCTGCCGCCGTTGCCGGCGGCCGGCGGGCGACAGACCCTGGCGCGGCTGTCGGAGGACAGCGTCCGCGCCGTGCGAAACGAGGAGACAACACTGTGAACGAACGACTTCCGGCCGCGGTCGTCGCCGGGCTCGGGGCCTGGGTGCCGCCGAACCTGGTGACCAACGAGGATCTGGCCGATCGGCTGGACACCACCGACGAGTGGATCCGGACCCGATCCGGCATCGGCCGGCGCTACCACGTGCCGCCCGGCCTGCACACGTCCGATCTGGCCGTGGCCGCCGGGCAGCGGGCGATGGCGTCGGCGGCGGTGTCCGATGTGGACTGTGTGGTGCTGGCCACGGAGACGCCGGACCGGCGCGTGCCGGGCACCGCGCCCGTGGTCGCCGAACGGCTCGGCTTGCGGGGCCGGGGCGCGCTGGACGTCAACGCCGCGTGCAGCGGCTTCGTCTACGGGCTCGCCACCGGCGCCGGCCTGATCGCCATGGGCACGGCCGCCACCGTGCTGGTGATCGGGGCGGACACCAACTCGCTGTACCTCGATCCGGCCGACCGGTCCCTGTATCCGCTGATGGGCGACGGCGCGGGCGCCGTCGTGCTGCGCCGGGGCGACCGGGCGGAGCCGGGCGCGCTCGGCCCGTTCACGCTGGGCAGCGACGGCTGTCTGGTGGACCTGATCACCTCGCCGGGCATCGGCTCGGAGCAGCGCGCCAGCGGCGAGCCGATGACCGCGGCGGACGTCCACACCAGGATGCAGGGCCGGGCGGTGTTCGAACACGCCGTTGTGCGGATGTCCGAAGCGGTGGGCACCGCCCTCGAACTCGCCGGCTGGCCCCAGGCTGAGCTGGACCGGGTCGTGGCCCATCAGGCGAATCTGCGCATCCTGCGGGCCGTCGGGCGACGGCTCGGGCTGACCGACGACCAAGTGCCGATCCACCTGGACCGTGTCGGCAACACCGTGGCCGCTTCCATCCCGTTGGCGCTGGCCGACGCCACGCGCTCGGGCGGCCTCAAGGCGGGACACCGGACCGCGCTCGTCGCGTTCGGCGCAGGCGCCTCTTGGGCCGCGACCACGGTGCACTGGCCCGAACTGGACCTGTCGGCCACCCACTTTCCCTACGACCACGCCGGGAGCGCCGCATGAGCCCCGATTTTCCGGCCGTGCGCGACCTTGTCGCCGAGATCCTGGCCGTGCCGGCCGACCGCGTCGATCTCGACACCGTCCTGGGCACGCTCGGCCTCGACTCGCTCGCATT
Source organism: Kutzneria sp. NPDC051319 (assembly GCF_040682195.1). Lineage (NCBI taxonomy): Bacteria > Bacillati > Actinomycetota > Actinomycetes > Pseudonocardiales > Pseudonocardiaceae > Kutzneria > Kutzneria sp. NPDC051319. The sequence goes on from NZ_JBFBAM010000038.1 coordinate 39,538, forward strand.
GGTCGAGCTTCTGCTGGCGATCGAGTCCACCTTCGCCGTCCGGCTCACCGACGAGGACATCGACCAGGACCACCAGGTCGGCGACGTGCTCGCGATGATCACCGCGCGCCGCGGTGTCGAGGGCTGAAGGCGTTGTCCCAGCAGCGTTTCCAGACGTACGGCACGACGCCGTCGCCCCGCGCCGACGAGCTGCGGACTGTCGTCGGGTCGGCCCGCCGCGCGCAACGGCACGGCCTGGACGGCCTGCTCGCGTTCCACAACCTGGGCAACCTCGACCCATGGGCCGTCGCGAGCACGATCCTGCACCACACCGAAAGCGTGACGCCGCTGGTGGCACTGGCTCCGCACGCGATGCCGCCGTTCACCGCGGCCAAGTTGATCCACACGCTGACCCGCCTGCATGGTCGGCGCGTCGACGTCAACCTAATCACCGGGGCCGCCGGCGCCGAGCTGGAGCAGCTCGGCGAGACGCTCAGCCATGACGAGCGGTACGACCGGCTGATCGAGTACGGCGTCGTGCTGCGAGCATTGCTCAGTACTGGCGGGCCGGTCAATCACAGCGGCCGCTTCTACAACTACCGGGCCCTGCGAACGAATTCCGCGTTGGAGGAGCACCTGCGGCCGCGGTTCTTCGCGGCCGGCTCCTCGCCGGCGGCCCGCCTGACGGTGCGGGCGGTCGCGGACGTCGCCATCACGCACCCCGAGCCGGTCGACCGGTTCGCCACGTCGTTCGTCGAGCCGGACATCGGGATCGGCATTCGAATCGGCCTGCTGGCCAGGGAAACCGACGCGGAGGCGTGGCGGGTCGCGACCGCCCGCCATCCCTACGACCGCCGCGCCGAGCTGACGACGGCCATGCGCGTCCGGTCCGGGTCGGACTGGAGCCGGCGGCTGGCCACGCTGGCCGCCGCCGAGGAGACCTACGACGAGGTGTACTGGACCGGCGCCTATCGCACGGACAAGGGCGCCATGCCGCTGTTGGTCGGCAGCTACGACCGGGTCGCCGACTACCTGGACCGCTATCTGGTGTTGGGCGTCCGCACGATCCTGTTGGGCGGTCTCGACACCGACGACGATTTCCGCCACGCCGCGGTCGTGCTGGATGACCTCCGGACGCGCCGCGCCGGTGTGATCGGCCTCTGACCGACGAACGGGGGCCTACCCGTAGGCGACCGCCTCTCGAACAGGTCCAGTGTGGACGGACCGCGTCGCCGTGATCCGCGGTTCAGCCGTAGACCAACCGATGGGCGGCGTTGATCGCGGCCTGGTAGCCGGCGCCGGCCCAGCCGGCGCGGGCCAGCGCGGCCCGAGCGGCGTTGCTGCCCGGGCCGCCGTGCACGGCCCCGCCGGGATGGGCCGACGCGCTGGCCAGGAACAGTCGTTGCACCGGCGTGTCGGACCGGGCCAAGCCGGGCACCGGTCGGAAGAACAGCTCCTGGTGGATCGCCGACGTGCCGCCGTTGATCGCGCCGTCGACCAGGCTCAGGTTATGGCCGTGGAGGTCGTCGGGCCCCTGCACGGCCCGCGCCACGACCAGGTCGCCGAACCCCGGGGCGTGGCGCTCGACGGTCCGTTCGATACGGTCGGCGGCCCGCGCCAGCCGGGTCGAGTCCCAGCGCTGGCCGTGCGGCACGTGCGTGTACGCCCACACGGCCTCGGTGCCGGCCGGGGAACGCGACGGATCGGCGGTGGTCATCTGCCCCAGCAGCAGGAAGGGGTCGCGGGGCGTTCGCCCCCGGGCCAGGTCGACGGCGAAGGTCGACATGCCGTCCATGTCCGCCCCCAGGTGCACGGTGCCCGCGCCGCGCACCTGCTCCGCCGGCCACGGCACCGGGCCGGACAGGGCCCAGTCCACCTTGATCGTCGCGGGGTCCCAGTGGAACCGGTCGAGATCGTCGACCAGCCGCGCCGGCAGATGCTCGGCGCCGACCAGATCCCGGTAGAGCGCCGGGGCCGGCACGTCGGCCAGCACCGCGCGCCGGGCCCGCACGGGCTGGCCCTCGCTGTCGCGCACGCCGACGGCCCGTCCGCCCGCGACCAACACCCGATCCACGCGACGGTTGCACACGATTTCGCCGCCGCGCTCGGTGAGCCGCCGCACCAGCGCCGCGGTGATCTGGCCCGCGCCGCCCTCGGGCACCGGGAATCCGACGTCCTGCCCGAGCATCGCCAGCAGCCAGCCGAACACGCCGCTGCCCGCGTTGTCGACGCCGACGTCGGCGTGCATGGCGTTGCCGGCCAGCAACAGCCGGGCGCCGTCACCGGCGAACCACTCGTCGGTGAGGGTGCGGGCCGACAGCGTCACCATCCGCGCCAGGCGGAGGGCCTCGGCGGTGCCGATCCGGCGCAGCAGGCGCGCGCCCGCGCGGACCGGCGGAAACGGCTGGAACAGGACGTCCAGCAGCGGCTCCCGCAGCCGCGTCCACTGCTCGTGCATGCGAGCCCACGCTGCGCCGTCCTGCTCGGCGAATTCCGACACCGACCGGATCGTGCGGTCGAGGTCACGGGACAGCACCGCACTGCGGCCGTCCGGCAGGACATGGGCGACGACGTCGGGCGCGTGCCGCCAGGTCAGGCCGTAACGCTCCAGGTCCAGCTGCGCGAACACCGGCGACGCCGCCGACATCGGGAAGAAGGCGCTGCACAGGTCGCTGCGGTAGCCCGGCGCCGTGATCTCCTCGGTGTGCACCGCGCCACCCGGCCGCTCGGCCGCTTCCAGGACCAGGACGCGCCAGCCGGCGTCGGCCAGCAGGTTGGCGGCGACCAGCCCGTTGTGGCCCGCACCGATCACCACAGCATCCGCAGACTCCACCGACATGCGTGCGGATTCCACCGGCTCGGTCCGTCAAACGCGAAGTGACGACGCGCGCATCGATCCCGGGCCCGACACGCGACCCGATAACTTGACTCGTTCCAGACAAGGGTTCTAGGGTCGTGTGCGTGACGTCTGAGTTCGTGGCGCAGCTGCGGGCGGTCTCCTTGCGTGTGACCCAGCCCCGGCTGGCTGTGCTGACCGCGCTGCGCGGTCATCCGCATGTCGACACGCAGCAGGTCATCGAGCTGGTGCGGGCCGAGCACCCCGCCGTGTCGCACCAGACGATCTACGACGTGCTGGAGGCGCTGACCGCCGCCGGCCTGGTGCGGCGAATCCAGCCCGCCGGCGCGAACGCGCGCTACGAGTCCCGTGTGGACGACAACCACCACCACGTCGTGTGCCGCTCCTGCGGCGCGATCGCCGACGTCGACTGCGCCGTCGGACACACCCCCTGTCTCACCGCCTCGGACGACCACGGCTACGTGATCGACGAGGCGGAGGTCGTCTTCTGGGGCACCTGCCCCGACTGCACGGCCGCGACGCAATCCCGAACCGCCAGCTCGGAAGGAAGCAGATGAGCGACCCCAGGACGACGCCCGCCAGCGCACAGGGCGTGGACGAGAAGGCGGCCGCGGGCTGCCCGGTCGCGCACGACTCCGTGACCTCGCACGGCAGCGAGAGCGAGAACCCGGCGATCGACTCGCCGACCGTGAAGACGGGCGGCCGCCCGCGCACCAATCGGGACTGGTGGCCCAACCAGCTCGACCTGTCGGTGCTGCGCGCCCACTCGTCGAAGAGCAACCCGCTGGGCGTGGACTTCAGCTACGCGAAGGAGTTCGCCCAGCTCGACGTCGACGCGCTCAAGCGGGACATCACCGAGGTGCTGACCACCTCGCAGGACTGGTGGCCGGCGGACTTCGGCCACTACGGCGGCCTGATGATCCGGCTGAGCTGGCACGCCGCCGGCACCTACCGCACGCACGACGGCCGCGGTGGCGCCGGCGACGGCGCCCAGCGCTTCGCCCCGCTCAACAGCTGGCCGGACAACGCCAACCTGGACAAGGCGCGCCGTCTGCTGTGGCCGGTCAAGGAGAAGTACGGCCAGCAGGTCTCGTGGGCCGACCTGCTGGTGCTGGCCGGCAACGTGGCCCTGGAGTCGATGGGCTTCACGACGTTCGGCTTCGCCTTCGGCCGCGAGGACACCTGGGAGCCGGAGGAGATCTTCTGGGGCCCGGAGGACGCCTGGCTGGGCGACGAGCGCTACGTCGGCGACACCGAGATGGCGCCCCAGGTCGGCGCGACCGAGATGGGCCTGATCTACGTCAACCCCGAGGGGCCTCGCGGCAGCGCGGACTTCGTGGCGGCGGGCCACTTCATCCGCGAGACGTTCGCGCGGATGGCCATGAACGACGAGGAGACCGTCGCGCTCATCGCCGGCGGCCACACCTTCGGCAAGACGCACGGCGCCGCCGTGGCCGACGACCACGTGGGCCCGGAGCCCGAGGGCGCGCCGCTGGAGGCCCAGGGCCTCGGCTGGCTGAGCACCAACGGCAGCGGCAAGGGCGCCGACGCGATCACCAGCGGCCTGGAGGTGACCTGGACCGACCGGCCGACCGAGTGGAGCAACCGGTTCTTCGAGATCCTCTTCGGCTACGAGTGGGAGCTCACCACCAGCCCCGGCGGCGCCAAGCAGTACGTGGCCAAGGACGCGCCGGAGATCATCCCGGACCCTTACGACCCGGCCCGCAAGCACCGGCCGACCATGCTCACCACCGACCTGGCGCTGCGCTTCGACCCGGTCTACGGGCCGATCTCCCAGCGGTTCCTGGACAATCCCGACGAGTTCGCGCTGGCCTTCGCCAAGGCCTGGTACAAGCTGCTGCACCGCGACATGGGCCCGGTCAGCCGCTTCCTGGGGCCGTGGGTGCCCGAGGCGCAGCTGTGGCAGGACCCGCTGCCGGCCGTCGACCACGAGCTCGTGGGTGACGCCGACATCGCTGCCCTCAAGGCCAAGGTCCTCGACTCCGGCCTGACTGTCGCCCAGCTGGTCGGGACCGCGTGGGCCGCCGCGGCGAGCTACCGCTCCACCGACAAGCGCGGCGGCGCCAACGGCGCCCGGATCCGCCTGGAGCCGCAGCGCGGCTGGGAGGTCAACCAGCCCGAGCAGCTCGCGGAGGTGCTGGCCGCGCTGGAGGGCGTCCAGCGGGAGTTCAACGAGGCCGGCGGCGCGAAGATCTCGCTGGCCGACCTGATCGTGCTGGCCGGCTCGGCCGCGGTGGAGAAGGCGGCGCGCGACGCCGGCCACGACGTCACCGTGCCGTTCCGCCCGGGCCGCACCGACGCCACCCAGGAGCAGACCGACGTCGAGTCGTTCGAGGTCCTGGAGCCGCGGGCGGACGGGTTCCGCAACTACCTGCGGGCCGGCGAGAAGCTTCAGCCGGAGACGCTGCTCGTCGACCGCGCGTACATGCTCAACCTGACCGCGCCCGAGATGACCGTCCTGCTCGGCGGCCTGCGCTCGCTCGGGGCCAACACCGGCGGCAGCCGGCACGGCGTGCTCACCGACCGGCCCGGCCTGCTCAGCAACGACTTCTTCACCAACCTGCTCGCCACGGGCACCCGGTGGAAGGCGTCCGAGTCCGAGGAGCACGTCTACGAGATCCGCGACGTGACGACCGACGAGGTGAAGTGGACCGCCACCGCGGTCGACCTCATCTTCGGCTCCAACTCGCAGCTGCGGGCCCTGTCCGAGGTCTACGCCGGCCAGGGCGCCCGCGCCCGGTTCGCGGCCGACTTCGTCGCCGCCTGGACCAAGGTGATGGAGCTCGACCGCTTCGACCTCGTCTGACCCCAGCGCACCACCGAGCCCGGCCGGTCCTCCTGGATCGGCCGGGCTCGGTCTTTCACGACACGGAGGACGCCTGGTCGGCTTTCTCGTGCCTGAGCACATCGGCCGATCTACGGCTGAACCGCGCGGGCACGCCCTCGGGCGAGGTCGGACAGGCGGCCCAGGACCTCCTTGTTGCGCGGACGCAGCAGCACACCTTGCACGGAGGCCGGCACGAGCGTCGCCGGCCCCTCGGTGGCGTGCTCGACCATGGTGATCGTGGTGCCGTCGCCGGTCGGCGTCAGCTCGATGCGGATCATCGCCGCGCCCAGCGGCCACAGCCGGGCCCGGAGTTCGATCATCCGGTCCGGCACGGTCGCCGTGACCTCCGTCCAGTCGTTGAACTGCAACGGCCACAGCCCGGCGCTGTGGTGGATCCGGCAGCCGACAGCGGGCCAGGCCGGATCCACCTCGCGGATGTGGGAGTTGCCGACGACCCATCCCGCATAGGACCAGCCGTCGGAGAGCACGGCGTACACATGCTCCGGGGACACCGGGACAGTCCTGCTGACCTCCGTCATGCCGGCGGGATGCCCGCCGGCATGACGGTGAAACGAGGCCGTCACACCGAAGGCGGGACGATGGAGGCCATCACGAGGTCGGCGCGCTCCCACACCCGGTGCAGACCCACCGCCGCCAGCAGCTCGGCGGCGAATTCCCGGCCGACCTCGTCGCCGGCGAGCACTCCGGGCTGGTCCGCGCCGATGCCGGCGGCGGCCAGCACCTGGAGTCCGTCGCCCCAGGCCGCGATCGCCTTGCAGTGCCGGAAGGCCTCCTGCAACAGCACGGTCAACTTGATGTCCCCGGTCGGCGTGGTCGAGCCGGCCACGACCAGCGCGTCGAACTCGATGGATCGCGTGGTCAGCAGTGTGCGGTCCACGGTGTGCAGGGACCGGCCCTTCTTCAACTCTCCGCCGACGGGGGCGATGACCAGCAGCGTGGCCCCGGCCCGCTCGACTGCCTTGCGCAGCTTCGTGATTCCCGCGAGGTCGGATCCCGCGTCGGCGATGACGCCGATCTTGCGGCCCGCCACCGGTCCGGGTTCGGTCACGACCTGGGACAGGGCGGGGGAGAGAACCACGTCCTCCGCCGGACTTCCCGTCGGGGCCGGCAGACCGAGGCCCGCGGCGACCTGCTCGCACAGGTCGGCGTCGACCTCGGCCAGCACGGCGAGTTCTCGTTGCTTGACGCCCTGCTCGTAGCACTTGCCCAACTCGAAGGTGAACGCCTCGACGACGTGCTTGCGCTCCAACGGCGTCAGACTCCGGTAGAACATCGTCGCCTGCGAGAAGTGGTCGTCGAAGGAGACCGGGTTCTCCCGGATCTTCGGGCCGCTGACCTCGCGCGGCACCTGCACGTACCCGCCCTCGTCGGCCGAGGCCCGGACGGGCCGGTCCTCGTCCAGGCCGTTGGGCAGGTAGGGGGTGACGCCCGTGTGCACGGCGGTCTGGTGCATCCCGTCGCGCAGGTTGTCGTTGACCGCGGCGTGCGGGCAGTTGATCGGCAGCTGGGTGAAGTTCGGCCCGCCGAGCCGGGTGAGCTGCGTGTCCAGGTACGAGAACAGGCGGGCCTGCATGAGCGGATCGTCGGTGACCTCGATACCGGGCACCAGATTGCCGGTGTGGAAGGCGACCTGCTCGGTCTCGGCGAAGTAGTTGGTGGGATTGCGGTCCAGGGTGAGCTTGCCGACCAGCTGCACCGGGGCCAGCTCCTCGGGCACGATCTTGGTCGGGTCGAGCAGGTCGATGCCCTCGAAGGTCTGGTCCTCGGTGTCGGGCAGCAGCTGCAGGCCCAGCTCGAACTCCAGCGGCGCGCCGGCCTCGATGGCGTCGGCCATGTCCCGGCGGTGGAAGTCCGGATCCACGCCGGCGGCGATCTGCGCCTCCTCCCAGACCAGCGAGTGCACGCCGGCGACCGGCTTCCAGTGGAACTTCACCAGCGTGGTCGCGCCCTCGGCGTTCACCAGCCGGAAGGTGTGCACGCCGAAGCCCTCCATGGTGCGGTAGGAACGCGGGATGCCCCGGTCCGACATCGCCCACAGCACGTGGTGGGTGGCCTCGGTGTGCGTCGACACGAAGTCCCAGAAGGTGTCGTGCGCGGTCTGCGCCTGCGGGATCTCCCGATCCGGATGCGGCTTGCCGGCGTGGATGACGTCGGGGAACTTGATGCCGTCCTGGATGAAGAAGACCGGCATGTTGTTGCCGACCAGGTCGAAGTTGCCCTCGGCCGTGTAGAACTTGACCGCGAACCCGCGCACGTCGCGCACCGTGTCGGCGGAGCCGCGCGAGCCCAGCACGGTGGAGAACCGGACGAACACCGGCGTCGTGCGGCGTTCGGCCAGGAAGTCGGCCCTGGTCACCGCGGCCGCCGTGCCGTAGGACTCGAAGGTGCCGTGCGCGGCCGCGCCCCGGGCGTGCACCACCCGCTCCGGGATGCGCTCGTGGTCGAAATGGGTGATCTTCTCGCGGAGGTGGAAGTCCTCCATCAACGTCGGACCGCGGGAGCCGGCCTTGAGCGAGTGGTCGGTGTCGGGCAGCCGCAGGCCCTGAGCCGTGGTGAGGAACTCTCCGTTCTGAGTGCGGGTTCCCTCCACGCCCGTGGGTTCCACGGGCGCCGGCGCGCTCTGGTCCGGTTTCGCAGACGGCATGGCGACTCCAGCTCTCTCGATGACCCTGTGCCGGCGTCGTGATCGCGAGGTCCACAAGAGGTGAGTGTCACTCGGTCCATGGTGAGACGGCCGCCGGCTGCTTGACGGCCGATCGACGCCGGGCTTCCGACTACCCGGCGGGTGTCCCGCCAAACCGGTCGACGGCTGCGACGTCATGTGGACCGGGCGGACCGCCGGTAGCGTCGCTCCCCATGGGCATCGTGCATTCCAGCGTCGTCGACTTTCCGCCGGACGAGGTGTTCGCCTGGCACCGCAGGCGTGGAGCGATGCCGCGGCTGACGCCGCCGTGGGCGCCGCTGCGCGTGCTCACGGAAGCCTCGTCGCTGCGCGACGGCCAGGCGGTGCTCGGGCTGCCGGGCTGGCTGCGATGGGTCGCCGCGCACCAACCCGATGGTTACGACCCGCCACGCCGGTTCGTGGACGAGCTGGTCTCGCAGCCGCTGCGCACGGTCCTGTCCTGGCGGCACAGCCATGAGTTCGCCGCCGAGGGTGACTCGGCGACACGGGTCACCGACCGGATCGACACACCGGTGCCCCAGGCCCTGCTGCGACCGATGGTCGCCTACCGCCACCCCCGTGGCGACGGCTTTCTCGCCGATGTCGTCGCCGACTGGGAGAGCGCCGCCCTGGCCGCCACCGAGGACGGCGTCCGGGTCGTCACGGTGCGCACCGGGATCGTGCAGTCCCCGCGCGGCGGCAGCCTGCGCTTGTTGTTCCCGTTGTTCGCGGCCGGACTCGGCGGCCGGCTGGGCGACGGCGAGCAGTGGCTGGCCTGGATCGGCATCGACGACATGATCGACGTCTACCTGCGGGCGCTGGTCGACCCCGGCCTCGTCGGACCGGTGAACGCCGTTGCGCCGCGACCGGTTCGCAACGCCGACTACACCACGGCGCTGGCTCATGTCCTGCACCGGCCGGCGCTGCTGCCCGTGCCGTCGTTCGGGCCCCGCCTGGTGCTCGGCGCGGAGGGAGCCGACGAGCTGGCCGGCGCCAGCCAACGGGTGGTGCCCCGTCGCCTGGAACAGGCCGACCACCGCTTCCGTCATCCTGAGGTGCGCCAAGCGCTGGCGCACGTTCTCGGCCGCGAACTCGGCGCACGCTGACGTCAGAAGTCCGCTGTCGGCTCGGAACGACTGTCGACCGCGTAGGCCCGCATGGTGTCGGTGACGGCGTCGAGGAAGTCGAGCACGGTACGCGCCTGGTCGTCCTCCAGTCGGCCGGCGATCTGCGCGACCTGATCCACCAGCGGCGCCAACGCCTGACGCACCTCCTTGCGAGCGTGGTCGGTGGCGCGGAGCACGACACGCCTGCCGTCGCGCGGGTCCGGCCCGCGTTCGAGATGCCCGGCCGCCACCATGCGGTCCACCAGCACCGTCGCCGATGCCGACCGCATCCCGAGCCGGTTGCCCAGCTCCACCGGGCCGAGCGGATCGGCGCTGGACACCACGTGGTCCACCGCCTGCACGTCGGTCACCCGCACGCCGAGGCGCCGGGCCAATGCGCCCTGCATCTCCCGGCCGGCCTGTAGCAGCCGGCGCACCGCGAGGTTGACCTCTCGCCCGGCCGCTCGATCGTCAGACATCCGCGAATGGTAGCTAGAAAGTCTAACGACGTGTACCGTCCGCGATATGACTAGAAGTTCTAGTGATATGGGTGGCGCGAGCGGGCCGGGATGCGTGGTGGTCGGCGGCGGCCCCGGCGGCGTGATGCTGGCCTACCTGCTGGGGCGGGCCGGCGTGCCGGTGACCCTGCTGGAGGCGCACCGCGACTTCGACCGCGACTTCCGCGGCGACTCGTTGCACCCGTACACGCTCGAACTCCTCGACCAACTCGGCCTGGCCGCCGAGTTGCTGACGTTGCCGCACCACAAGGCGCGGTACTTCCGGTTCCACACCCCGTCCGGCACGGTGACCACCGCCGACTACGGACGGCTGCGCACCGGCTTCAACTACGTCGCCCTCATGCCGCAGGCCCGATTCCTGGACTTCCTCGCCGCCCGGTTCGCGCGGCTGCCCGGCTGCCGGCTGCTCACCGGGGCCAAGGTCACCGACCTGCTCCGCGCGGACGACCGCGTGATCGGCGTGCGCTACCGCGACGAGCACGGCGTCCACGACCTGCGCGCCGAAATGGTGGTCGCCGGCGACGGCCGCTTCTCCAAGCTGCGCCGCCTGGCCGACCTGCTGGCCCGTTCCCTCGGCGCGAGCACCGACCTGCTGTGGCTGCGGCTGCCCCATCACGACAGCGACCCGCCGGACGCCGACGTGGACCTGTTCTTCGGCCGCGACCACTACGTCGGTCTGCTGGCCGGGCCGCAGGGTTGGCAGGTGGGCTACAGCCTGCCCAAGGGCGGCTACCCCGCGGCCCGAGAAGCCGGCGTCGCGCCGATCCGGGCCTTCCTCGACCAGCACGTCCCGTGGTTGTCCGACCGGACCCATCTGCTTACCGACTTCGCCCGGACGACCCTGCTGTCGGTGGACATCTCGCGCGTGGACACCTGGTGGCGGCCCGGGCTGCTGCTGATCGGCGACGCGGCGCACGTGATCTCTCCGGTCGGCGGCAACGGCATCCTGATGGCCATCCAGGACGCGGTGGCCGCCGCCAACCACCTCGCGCCCGCGCTGCTTCACCCCGGCGCCGTTCCCGACGAGGTGCTCGAAGCCGTGCAGCGCGAGCGTGAACCGGCCATCCGCACCGTGCAGGCACAGCAGGTCCGCATCGAGCAGCGCTCGGCGCGGGCCCGCCGGACCGGCCGCCCCATCGCGCCACCGGCCCTGCTCAAGGCGATCACCGCCATCCCGGGAGTAAGGGCCCGTGCGGCGAGGTCCAACGCCTACGGCCCGATGCCGCCGGCATTGAATCCCACCCTGACGACGAGCCTGACCCAGGTCGGGTCGTAGCACGGACGGCCAAGGCGATCGCGGGGGACCATGATCTGCCTCTATGTCGTCCATTGGACGACATAGATGTTGTCATCTAATGGACGACATGATAGAAAGGTGGTGCGCGTTGACACCAGACAAGGGACTTGGAGGTGGGACGATGTTGATGCGCACCGACCCGTTCCGGGAGTTCGACCGGCTGACCCAGCAGGTGTTCGGGACTCAGGGGACCTGGTCACGTCCGGCGGCGATGCCGATGGACGCCTACCGCAGCGGTGACGAGTTCGTCGTGCACTTCGACCTGCCCGGGATCGACCCCGACGCGATCGAGCTCGACGTCGAGCGCAACGTGCTGACCGTGAAGGCGGAGCGCCGCCCGATCGAGCGCGGCGACGGCGTGGAGATGCAGGTCGCCGAGCGGCCGCTGGGCGTGTTCTCCCGCCAGCTGTTCCTCGGTGACGCACTCGACGCCGACCGGATCGCGGCCGGGTACGAGCAGGGCGTGCTGACCCTGCGTATCCCGGTGGCCGAGCGGGCCAAGCCGCGCCGGATCGCCGTCGACCACAGCTCGCCGGAACCCAAGCAGATCAACGCGAACTGACGCGAGGCAACACCCCCGGACGAACCCTGCCGGCGCCACGCCGGCAGGGTTTCTCGCGACCAGGACAGAATGCGCGCGACGCCGGACATCACCCGCCGTTCGCCGGGTAGCCGGGCCCGGCCGGTGGTTTCCCCGTTGGCCGGGCGGGAATCCGGGGCCATGGACCACAGCAGAGCGCCGGTGCTCGATGCCCTCGTCGAGTTCCACGAGCAGGGCATCACGCCCTTCAACCCGCCCGGCCACAAGCAGGGGCGCGGGGCCGACCAGCGTGTCGTGGACGTCGTAGGGGAGGGCGTGTTTCGCAGCGACGTGCTCGGTCCCAACGGCCTGGACGACCGGCTGCTGCGGCACGGCGTGTTGCAGGAGGCCCAGGAGCTGATGGCCGATGCCGTCGGCGCCGAGCACACGTTCTTCTCCACGTGCGGCAGCTCGCTGTCGGTCAAGAGCGCGATGTTGGCGGTGGCCGGGCCGCACGAGAAGCTGATCGTGGCCCGGCACGCGCACAAGTCGGTGATCTCGGGCCTGATCATCAGCGGCGTGTCTCCGGTGTGGGTGCATCCGCACTGGGACGGCGAGCGGCACCTGTCGCATCCGCCCGGCCCGGACGAGGTGCGGGCGGCGTTCGAGGCCGAGCCCGAGGCCAAAGGCATGCTGCTCGTCACCCCGACGGACTACGGGACGTGCGGGGACATCGCGGCCATCGCCGAGGTGTGCCACGAGTTCGACAAGCCGCTGATCGTGGACGAGGCGTGGGGTGCGCACCTGCCGTTCCATCCGGCCCTGCCGCCGTGGGCGATGAACGCCGGCGCCGACCTGTGCGTGACCAGCGTGCACAAGATGGGCGCGGCCGTCGAGCAGAGTTCGGTGTTCCACCTCCAGGGCAACCGTGTCGATCCCGCTGTGCTGAAGGCGCGCGAGGATCTGCTCGGCACCACCAGCGCGTCGTCGCTCGTGTACGCCACTTTGGACGGTTGGCGGCGGCAGATGGTCGAGGACGGCGAGAAGCTGCTGTCGACGGCGTTGTCCCTGGCCCACGGCGTCCGCCGGGAGATCGACGAGCTGCCGGGGCTGCGGGTGATGGGCGAGCGCGAGTTCATCGGCCCGGCGGACTCCTTCGACCCGCTCAAGGTCGTCGTCGATCTGTCGGAGCTCGGCATCAGCGGGTACCAGGCGGCGGACTGGCTGCGGGCGCGCCGGCAGGTCACGGTGGGTCTGTCCGACCACCGGCGGATCGTCGCCATCATCACCATCGGCGACGACGAGCGGACGGCCGCGACGCTGGTGGCGGCGCTCGGCGATCTGACGAAGGCGGCCGAGCGGATGAAGGCTCCGCCGGCACTGCACCTTCCCGACCCGCACGATCTCGAGCTGAGCACGGTGATGTTGCCCCGCGACGCCTTCTTCGGCGAGACCGAGCAGGTGGGCGTGGACGAGGCGGTCGGCCGGGTCGCGGCGGAGATGATCAGCCCGTATCCGCCCGGCAGTCCGGCCCTGGTGCCCGGCGAGGTGATCACCAAGGACGTGCTCGACTACCTGCGTAGCGGCTTGGCCGCCGGGATGCAGCTGCCGGACCCGGCCGACTCGGACCTGGAGTCGATCCGTGTCGTCCGGGATTCGGCGTGACCGACCGGATCCGCCACGAGATCGACCGGCACGCGGACGAGCTGTGGCGGATCAGCCAGTTCCTGCACGACAACCCGGAACTGGCGTTCCAGGAGCATGCGGCGTGCGCCGAACTCGTCGCCGTGCTCTCGACGGCGCAGTTCGAGGTGGTGCAAGGGATCGCCGACCTGCCGACGGCGTTTCGGGCTCGTTGGGGCACCGGGGCGTCGCCGCACGTGGCGTTGCTGCTGGAGTACGACGCGTTGCCCGGCCTCGGGCACGCCTGCGGCCACAACCTCATCGCCACCGCCGGTCTCGGCGCGGCCCTCGCCGTCCGGCACGCTCTGCCCGACCTCGCCGGCACGTTGGAGGTGATCGGCACTCCGGCCGAGGAGGGCGGCGGCGGAAAGATTCTGGAGCTGGAGGCCGGCGTCTTCGACGGAATCGATGCCGCCCTGATGTTCCATCCCGGCGTGCACGACTGGCGGTACGCGCCGCTCACCGCGCAGATCGAGGTCGCAGTCCGGTTCTACGGCCGCGCTGCCCATCCCACCGGCAATCCCACCGAGGGCATCGACGCGTTGGCCGCGCTGGTGCAGCTGTTCACCGCGCTGGCGATGCTGCGGTCCCGGTTGCCGCTCGGGTCTCATGTGCAGGGCATCGTCACGCAGGGCGGAACGGCTACCAACATCGTGCCCGAGCTGGCCGAGGGACGCTTCGGCGTGCGCGGCCTGACCACCGCGGCGCGTGACGATCTCGTGGCGCAGCTGACCGAGTGCGCCCACGGCATCGCTCGCGCCACCGGCACCACGGTCGAGGTCGAGGCGGTGAGCACGGGCTACCAGCACGTCCGGGACAACGCCGCGCTGTCCGGCACGTTCGCCCGACACCTGGCCGAATCCGGTATCACGCTCACGGAGCCCGAGCCGGGTGTTTTCCTCGGCTCCTCCGACATCGGCGACGTCAGCAACACACTCCCGGCGATCCACCCGTTTCTCGCCATCGCCGATGCCGACCGGTCCGACCACACCCCGGAGTTCGCGGCGGCCGCGGCCAGCACACGTGGCCGCGCGGTGATGCTGGCCGCCGCTCGCGCATTGGCCGAGACCGCGGTCGACGTACTCACCCGGCCCGAGCTGCTGGACCAGGCATGGCAGGACTTCCACGCCGCCGACTGAGCGGCCGCAGCATGTCGGGCGGGAGGGGGAGTCGAACACCTTCGCAGTAGCACGTGGCCGACGAGTGCGTGGCCGATCACCAGGTGTCGACGGTGTGCGCCGCGATGTGACCCAGGTTCCAGTCGTCGCCGAGGCCCGGCGCCGTCGGCATGGCGACCAGGCCCTCGGCGTCCACGGCGTCGACGACCGAGTTCCGGTGCGGTGGCGGACGATCGAAGTCGACGTGGGGGTGCAGCAGGCCACGCTCGTACCAGCGGCCGCTCTCGCTCCCGCCGAGGACGGCGAGGTTGCCGGAGCCGTTGCCATGGATCTCGCAGTCCATGTTGAACGCCTCGGCCAGATGCACGGCCTTGAGCGTCGCGCCGATGCCGCCGCAGTCGTCGACGCCGGCCCGCAGGATGTCGCAGGCGCCGGCCCTGATCCACTCGGCGCGGACGAAGTGCTTGCCGCCGGCGGTTTCCGGTCCGATCACCGGCACCCCCAGCTGCTGCGCCAGCCATTGGTACGAGCTGATCGACGCCTCCTCCATGGGTTCCTCGTACCAGGCGAAGTCCAGCCGCTCCAGGGCCCGCCCGAGCTCCAGCGCCTCGGTCCGGCGGTACCAGTGGTTGGCGTCCAGCATCAACGCGACGTCGGGCCCCACGGCCTCGCGGACCGCGGCGCAGGTCTTGATGTCGAGCTGGACGTCCGGCGCGAACGGCACCGGCGGCATCCAGGTGTGCAGCTTGATGCCCCGGTAGCCCCGCTTGACCAGCTGCTCGGCGAAGGCCGCGTAGTCCTCGGGGCAGCTCAGCCCGCCCGGGATCTCGTCGCCGCACATCGTGCTGGCGTACGCCGGCACGCGGTCGCGGGCGCCGCCGAGCAGCTTCCACACCGGCAGGCCGACCCGGCGGCCGAGCAGGTCCCACAGCGCCTGGTCCACGTAGCCGAGCGCACGGTCGGTCAGGCCGCCGTGCGCGCCCCGCTGCCGCCGGGCCAGCGTCTGCCAGATCTCCTCGCGACACCAGGGGTCCCGACCGAGCAGCACCGGCCGGATGTGCCCGGACAGCACCGGCTCCCGCAGGTGGTCGGGCTGCACCTGGCAGTAGCCGGTGCGGCCGTCCCCGTCGGTGATCTCCAGCATCGCGGCCCGGACCTCGTGCTCCGGCGCGGGATGGCGGTGCCCGGCCTCGTCGACCGCGGTGCTGGCCGTCGTGGTGAAGACGCGGACGGCCACAGCTTCGATCAGCATCGGCGATGTGTTCCTATCCCTTGTGCGAACGCCAGTCGCGCTCGGCGGCGGTCAGCTCGTCGGCGAGCCCGTGCAGGAAGTCGTTGGCGGACAACGTGCCCAGCAGCACCTTCTGGTAGCGCGGCTCGCTGTCGGCCTTGGTGATGGGCGAGAACCGCGGCAGTGCGAACGGCGCGGTGGCCAGCACGGTGTCCTTGGCCCGGAGCACACCCAACGCCATCTCCACCGGCTGGTCGGCGCGCAGCCACGCGTCGGCGTACACGTCGGTGTTGGCCGGGATCTGGCCGACCTGCTGGTTCCAGTAGCTGTTGCTGTCCTTGGACAGCAGGAACTGCACGAACTTCCAGGCGGCGTCCTGGTGCTCGCTGGCCTTGAACACCGCGAAGCCGTCGGTGGGGTTGGGCACCACGGTGCGCTTGCCGGACGGGCCGACGGGCAGCGGGATCGCGCCGACCTTGTCCGGTCCCAACGCCTTGAGCAGGTCGCCGGACGAGCCGAGGTTGTGGTGCATCATCGCCACGGATCCGCCGGTGAACTCGGCGACCATCTGGGTGTAGCCGTTGTTGACGTCCGCCGCCGGCGTCGCCTTGCCGTACAGCGCGGCGACCCGGCGCACCAGGTCGACGTTGCCCGGGGCGGCCGTGGTGCTCGTGCCGTCGGCGCCGAAGAAGCTCGGCTGCCCGGAATACGAGTATGCCTCGCTCAGCAGTTGGAACACCGAGCCGGCACCGCCGCGAACGGTGTAGCCGTAGCGGTTCGCGCTCCGGTCGGTGAGCCGGGCCGCGTCGGCCAGCAGTTCATCCCATGTGGACGGTGGTTGCAGGCCGGCCTGCGCGAACCAGTCCTTGCGGTACCAGATGACGTCGAGGTTGGCCGAGGACGGCAGCTCGTAGAGCTTGTGGTCGCCGCCGGCCTGCCGCACGTCGTCGACCAGGCTGGGCAGCAGCTTGTCGCGCAGGGGGCTGCCGGCGAGCCGGTCGTCCAGCGGCGCCAGCGCGTCCTGCCCGACCAGGTCCGACAGGTACGAGGTGGTGACGCCGCCGACGTCGGGGGTGGCGCCGCCGGCGATCGCGGTGTCGTACTTCTGCTGCACCGACGAGCTGGGAATGCCGACGTACTCGACGTGGATGTCGGGCTCGGCCCGCTCGAACTCGGCGATCAGGTGCTGGAAGACCGGCGTGCGGCCGGGGCCGCCGTTGTTGTCCCAGAACGTGATCGTCACCTTGCCGTCGGCGTCGCCGCCGCCGCAACCGGCCAACCCCAGCACGCACGCCAGGATCACCGCGATCGTCGTGGCTCTGCTCATCCCTTCACCGCTCCCGCCGTCAGTCCCTGCACCAGGAAACGCTGTATCACCGCGAAGACGAGGACCACGGGCACCGCGGCGACCATGCCGCCGGCCGCGAGCGCGCCGAAGTCCACCGTGAACTCGCCGAGCGTGTAGCTCAGCCCGACCGGCAGGGTGAACTTGTCCTGCCGGCCGGAGAACATGAGAGCGAACAGGAAGTTGTTCCAGGAGCCGATGAACGCGAACGAGCCGACCGCGACCAGCGCCGGTCGCAGCTGCGGCAGGACCACCGCGAAGAACGCGCGCAGCCGGCCGCACCCGTCCACCATCGCGGCCTCCTCCAGATCGACCGGAATGCCACGGACGAAGCCGCTCATCAGGATCACCGCCAGCGGGAGCTGCGCCGCGCTGTCGGCGATCACCAGGCCCTGCAGGCTGTTGAGCAGGTGGGTGGCCTTGAAGACCAGGAACAGGGGGATGAGCACCATCGCCCCGGGCACGAACTGCGAGCACAGCAGCGCCAGCAGGAAGGCCCGCCGGCCGCGGAACGCGAAGCGGGCCAGCGCGTAGCCGCCCATCAGCCCGAGCACACAGACGACCACGAGGGTGCCGAGCGCGACGATGGCGCTGTTGCGGAAGAACACCGCGAAGCCGAGATCCGTCCACACGGTGCGGAAATGGTCCAACGTCGCCGGCCACGGCACCAGCGCCGTCGACCCGGTCGGCCGGAAGGCGAACACCAGCATCCAGTAGAACGGCACCAGCGTGACCACCAGATAGGCGCCCAGCGGCAGGAACAGGCGGGCGAACCGGCCCTTGTCGCGCATCGTCACCTCCGGTCGAACTTGGACAGTCGCAGGTACAGCACGGAGAAGAACAGCAGGACGACGAAGCCGGCCGTGGTCAGCGCCGAGCCGTAGCCGAAGTCGTGCGCGTCGACCGCCTTGCGCGCCACGTACAGCGGCAGCGTGGTGGTCTGGTCGGCCGGCCCGCCGCCGGTCAGCGTGTAGAGCAGGTCGACGTTGTTGAACTCCCACACCGCCCGCAGCAGCGTGGACAGCACGATGGCGTCGCGCAGGTGCGGCAGCGTCACCATCCGGAACCGCTGCCAGCGGGTCGCGCCGTCCACCGACGCCGCCTCGTACAGATCCGGGGGAATGCCCTGAAGATCGGCGAGCAGCAGGATGGCGAAGAAAGGCACGCCACGCCACAGTTCCGCGACGACCGTGGCCGGGAACACGGTGGCCGGGTCGCCGAGCACGGACGTGCCCGGGCTGCCGATGCCCGCGGCCGCCAACTGCTGGAAGACGCCGGTGGACGGGTTGTAGAGCAGGATCCAGATGCCGGTGGTCAGCACACCGGACACGGCCCACGGCGAGAACACCAGGGCCCGCGCCAGACCGCGGCCGACGAAGGTCTCGTTGACGATCAGCGCGAGCCCCAGACCCAACAGCAGTTGCAGGCCGACCTCCACGACGACCCACCGCGCGCTGAAGCCGAGGCTCTGCCAGAACAACGGGTCGTGCAGCAGCATCTGCCGGAAGTTGTCGAGGCCGGCGAAGCCGTTGGCCCAGCTGCGGGTGACGTCGTAGTGCTGGAGGCTGTAGTACGCCACGCTGCCGACGGGATAGACCACGAACACGGCCATCAGCAGCACCGTCGGGGCGATCAGCACGTACGGCGTCCATCGGGCTCTGCTCACACCGATCCTTCCGTGTGGTGGACGCCGGTGCGCTGGAGCAGGCGCACCGGCGCCTCTGGCGGGACGGCGGCCCGTCAGCCGAGATGACCCGCGCCGGTGCTGCCGGGCAGCTGCGAGGGCAGTCCGGACGCCGGTTGCAGATCGGTGTAGAGCGTCGGTGTCCAGTTGACCGTCGTGCCCAGTGGCGTGCCGGGGTTGGCCGCGTTGAACGCCGCCACCACGTCGACGGAAGCGCCGTTGACCACGCTGCCGGTGGCGTGGATGCCCGTGCCGCCCCAGTTGTGCAGCGCGGCGGCGGCCGTCACGCCACTGAACTGGAAGTTGTTGTTCTGGGCGTAGATCTGCGACTGCTTGCCGACGCCGAGGCTGTAGTCGAAGCCGGCGCCGGACCGGTAGAGGTTGTCGTACACGTGGACCTGGCCGAACCGAACCCGTGGCGCCCGCTCCAGCACGCCGTCGAAGACGTTGTGGTGCACGGTGACCCGCAGATGTCCGGCGTCGGAGGTCTTGCTGTCCGAGTTGCCGATCAGCATCGTCTTGTCGTGCTGGGTGAACACGTTGCGCTCCACGGTGACCAGGTCGGCGGCGCTGGTGATGTCCAGCTGGCCGTCGTGCTGCTGGAACGGCCGGCCGAAGTAGGTCGGCTCCTTGCTGTCCGGGTACGGGGCGTCGGTGAACGTGTCGTGGTCCACCCACACGTGGGTCGCGCCGGCGAGGGAGACGTTGTCGAACTGCGAGTTCCAGTTGCCGGTGCTGCCGTCGGTCGGATCCCACTGCGGGAAGCAGTCGAAGGCGTCGGCGAACGTGAGGTTGCGGATGATCACGTTGTCGCTCTTGACGATCAGGTTGCCGCCGAGCAGCCGGGCCGTGGCGCCGACACCGACGATCGTGGTGTTCGCCCCCACCTTGATCTCCACGCGAGCGGCCTGCGCGGACTCGGACGCCGCTCGGGCGCTCTCCTGCGGACCGGACGGCACCTTGGTGCGGCCCCAGGTCGCCGGGTCGTAGGCCTTGAGGTAGCCGGCGAGCGTGTACCCGTCGACGGCGTAGTCCTGACAGGACAGTGCCTTGCCCGACGAGTTGGTGTTGGCGTCGATGGTTCCGCTGACGTACACGATCTTCGGCGTGTCACCCTTCACCGCGGCGGCCAGTTGGTCGCGCGTGCTGACGGTGGTGACGTGGCCGGCGGTGGCAGCGGAACCGCCGGTCGTGCCGTTGGCCCAGCCGTCCTTGGCCGGCAGTGCCTGGTGGCCGGGATCCGTGGCGGTGGGGGAGAGCAGGGTGGCGGCCGTGAGCGCGGCCATGAACAGCTTCATCGCTGGTGCCTTCCGCTGTGATCAGCCGACGATGCCGGTGCCGGCGCCGGCGGTGACCGTGCTGACGACGGACGAGGTCGGCGTGAGGGTGAAGGCGTACGGCGGCTTGGTGAAGCTGCCGGTGCGGGTGATGTCGGTGGCCGCGCCGCCGAGGTCGTTGCCGGACAGGTTGGCGTAGCCGTCGACCTTGCTGTCACCCGTGGTGGTGACGGCGGTCTTCGTGCCGCGGAACACGTTGTTCTGCACCAGGGCCTGCGCGTTCATCCGCGAGTGCACGGCGCTGTCGGTGACGTTCTGGAAGTAGTTGTCGTAGATGTGCGCGGTGCCGAACCGGACGCTGGGCAGCCGGGAGTTGACGTTGCTGAACCAGTTGTGCGCGTACGTGACGCGCAGGTGCCCGGTGTCCTCGGCGGCGTTGCTGTCCGAGTGGCCGACCAGGGACACCTTGTAGTGGTCGTGGAAGTGGTTCCAGGACACCGTGATGTAGTCGGCGGCGTGGGTGATGTCGACCAGGCCGTCGTAGTAGTCCTTGCCGTGCGACAGGTCGGAGGACAGGTCGTCGTGGTCGACCCAGATGTGGTTGGCGCCGCGGATGATCGTGATGGCGTCGGTGCCGACCGCCTTGCTGATCCGCAGGTTCTGCACGATGACGTTGTGCACGCCGTCCAGGGACAGGCCCCCGCCGGTGAAGCCGGAGTTGGCGCCGACGCCGACGACGGTCGTGTTGGAGCCGACCTTCACCTGACCGGACAAGGTGATCGTGCCGGAGACCCGTACCGTCTTGGCCGCGTCCCCCTTGACCGCCGCGGTGAACGCGGACAGCGAGCTGACGGTGCTGGTGGCGCCGCCGGCGCCACCGGTGGTGCCCGCGCCGTAGCCCTCCGGGGCGGATGTGGCGGCCTGCGCCGGGCCGGCGAGCAGGGTCGCGGCGAGCGCGGCACACGCGGGCAGCAGGGCGAGCGCGACCTTTCGCCGAAGTGTTGCGGACATGGAAACCCTCTTTCCAGCAGGATGGGATGAGCAGTTTCTACGAATGTGAATCGCATCCGGATGTGTGAACGAGTGTTGTGGGGCCGTTCGTCGAATGTCAACCTTCGAAGACATTCGACGACATTCGTCGAATTGGATTCGATGGTTCGTCAATTGTGAACCGCTTGTCGTCGCGGCCGGTGTTCGGTAACGTGGTTCGGTGGTCACGATCGCCGATGTCGCCCGGCATGCCGGCGTGGCTCCGAGCACCGTGTCCTATGTGCTGACCGGCAAGCGGACGATTTCGACGGAAACTTCCGACCGGGTCTGGGAAAGCATTCGGTCCCTCGGCTATCGGCCACGCGGCGCAGTGGCACCCGCGGCCGCCGGCGCCATCGGTGTGCTGCTGCCGCTGCGTGAGGGCGTCAACGTCGCGGTCGCGATGCGGTTCGTCCGCGCGGTCGTGGACGCGGCCCGCCGGCGCGAGCGGGACGTCCTGGTCGTCACCGCCGACGAGGGGCCGGCCGGGGTGTTGCGCGCCGCGGAGTCGGCCGTGGCCGGTCTGGTGGTGATGGACGTCGAGACGGACGATCCGCGGGTGGCGGCGCTGCGGGCGTGTCCGACGCCGTCGGTGTTGATCGGTGTGCCGATGGATCCATGCGGTCTGACGTGTGTCGACCTGGACTTCTTCGCCGCGTACGCGCTGTGCGTCGACCATCTGGCCGACCGGGGACACCGGGACATCGCCTTGCTCGGCGCGCCGCGTTCGGTCTACGAGCGGCGCACCGGTTATGCCGAGCGGGGCGTCGCCGGCTTCAGTGCGACGGCGCTGCGCCGCGGGGTGGACTTCGTGGTGCGGGCGTGCGAGCCCGACGGCCTGGCCGCGGCGCGGCTGCTGGCCGAGCACGGCGAGATCACCGGCCTGGTCGTGCACAACGAGGCCGCGCTGCCGGCCGTGCTGGCCGGCGCGCGTTCTCGGGTCGACGTGGTCGCGATATGCCCGGACGAAGTGGCACAGCGGACCAAGCCCACGGTGTCGTCGGTGCACGTGCCGGCCGAGGACCTGGGCCGGCGCGCCGTCGACCTTCTCGTCGCCCGCATCGACGGCGCGCCGCCACACGGCATGGAGCTGTCGGCTCCGGTGCTGACCGTCAGGGACTGACGGTCCCGTTCTCCAGGTCGGCCATCACCCACGGACCGCCGCCGTGGCCGGCAGGGTTGGCGCAGCCGTGCCCGAAATATCATTGTGAGCTGCTTTGCCCATGGCGGCGGAGAACGTCGATGAGCACTCAGGGAACGCGATGTCTCTCCCGAGTTGTAGCGCTGACATAATTGAGCCGAGAAGCGCGTGCACAACCTCCGGGGGTGGGCGGCCCGTGCTCACTATGCTGCCCGGTCGACGGCGAGTCAAGGTTCAGGCCATCGGCCCGGCCGTGGAATCGCGAATCACGAGCCGGCCGGGGTGGGTAGTTCGGCCGAGGCGTTGTCGAAAAGTGTCGAACGCCCACGCCGAGTGGTTGCGGCTGGTGGCGCCACGGCACTACGCTGCTGGCCGCGGCATTTGTTAGCGATAACATTAGGTCCGGCCCGACCGACGTGGACACCCGATCGCACCTGACCCGGGAGGGGAACGGCCATGCGGTTTCTGGCTGTGGCGCTGGCGCTGCTGATGTCGGTCGGGGTGGGCGCGGCGCCGGTCGCCGCCGAACCCGCGGCGCGGCACCAGATCGGCTTCGACAAGTACTCGCTGACGCTGGACGGGCGGCGCCAGGTCATCTGGTCCGGCGAGTTCCACCCCTACCGGCTGCCGAGCCCGGATCTGTGGCTCGACGTGCTGCAGAAGATGAAGGCCACCGGCTACAACGCGGTGTCGGTCTACTTCGACTGGGGCTACCACTCGCCGGCGCCGGGCGTCTACGACTTCACCGGCGTCCGGGACATGGACCGGCTGCTGGACCTGGCGGCCCGGGTCGGGCTGTACGTGATTGCGCGGCCCGGGCCGTACATCAACGCGGAGGCGACCGGCGGCGGTTTCCCCGGCTGGCTGTCCACGCAGGCCGGCCGAGCCCGCAGCGACGCGCCCGACTACCTGGCCGCCGCGGACGAGTGGCTGACGCGGATCGACCGGATCATCGCGCGCCACCAGTACACCGACGGCGGCGGCTCGGTGATCCTCTACCAGATCGAGAACGAGCTCTCGGCCACCGGGACCAGTCAGCAGAACTACGTCGCCCACCTGCACGACAAGGTGCGCGCCGACGGCATCGACGTGCCGGTCTTCCACAACGACAAGGGCCGCAACGGAATCTGGGTGCCGGCGAGTTCGGATGTGCCCGGCACCGTGCCGGGCAAGGTCGACCTGTACGCGTTCGACGGCTATCCCGGCGGCTCCTGCCACACCGACGGCACGCCGGGATCCCCCAACGCCGCGCCGGACTGGGGCCTTTACGGTCCGGGCGGCGCGAAGGGCGGGGCCAGCGCCTCGCCGAACACTCCCGGCTTCGCCGCGGAGTTCGGCGGCGGCTGGTTCGACTACTGGGGCAGCAACGGAACCTATCCGTGCACCGCGGTCCGCGAGGGCCCCGGCTACGAGCGCGTGTTCTACGGCACGAACCTGGCCAACGGCCTGACGATCCAGAACTTCTACATGACGTTCGGCGGCACCTCATGGGGCTGGCTGCCGGCGCCGGTCGTGTACACCTCCTACGACTACGGCGCGGCCATCGACGAGGCCCGTCAGCTGCGGCCCAAGGCGCTCACCATGAAGGAGATGGGATACCTCATCGCCACCGTGCCCCAGCTGTCCACAATGGATCGTGCGGCCGCGGTGACGCCGTCGTCGGCGGCGGTGAAGGTTTATCACAACGCCAACCCGGACACCGGGACGCAGCTGTACGTGCCGACGCACTCGCCGTCCAACGCGACCACCGACGACACGTTCACCTTCCCACTGTCCACACCGGACGGTTCGTTCACCGTGCCGCAGGCGGGCACGTTGCGACTGAACGGCCAGGACGCCAAGCTGCTGCTCGCCGACCTCGACCTGGCCGGCCAGCACCTGGTGTACTCCACGTCGGAGATCATGGCGGCGGCCGGCGGCGCGGTGCTGCTGCACGGTCGCCCCGGCGAGGACGGCGAGACGGTCCTGCGCTACACCACGAAGCCTCGGGTCGACGTGCTCGCCGGGGACGTCACGGCCACCTGGTCCGGCCACGACCTGCGGCTGGACTACCGGCACGACGGGCTGGCCCGGGTCCGGATCAGCGGCGGCGGCCGGTCGGACGTCACGCTGCTGCTGGCCGACGACGCGACCGCCGACACCTTTTGGCGGGTGGACGGCAACTCGGGGCCGCTGCTCGTCCGCGGGCCGGATCTGGTCCGCACGGCCAGGACGTGGCTGGGCGGCACCGCGTTGACCGGCGACACCAAGCGGCCCACCGACCTCGAGGTCTGGGGCGCCCGAGGGCTGTTGTTGTCGTGGAATGGCGCCCTGGTGCCGGCAGTGCCGACCCGATCGGGCAGTCTCCGAGCCGTCACGCAGCTTCCGGGGCCGGTCGATCCGCGGCTGCCGGCCCTGACCGGCTGGCGCACCGCGCCGGGTTCCCCGGAGGCAGCCTCCGGCTACGACGACTCGACGTGGGCGGTCGCCGACAGGACCGCGACGAACAGCACCACCAAGCCGCCGGCCGGGCAGCCCGTCCTCACCGCGGACGACTACGGCTTCTCCACCGGCGACGTGTGGTACCGCGGTCACTACCAAGGTGTTGTGCCGGACCAGCTCAGCCTGCGGTACGGCGGCGGGGGCGCCGGGATGCTGCAGGCCTGGCTCGACGGCCAGTACCTAGGCGAGAACGTCCTGCCCAGCGCGCTGGCCTCGCCGCCGACCACCGGCACAGCCACGTTCACGGTGCCCGAGAGTCTGCGCGGCGACGGCCCACACGTGCTGTCGGTGATGGTCCGCGACGATGGTCACAACGAGGACGGCGGCGTCAACGACGCGCACAAGGAGGGGCGCGGCCTCATCTCCGTGACACTGAACGGAACGTCGTGGCGGATCCAGGGCGGCCGCCCCGATCCCGTGCGCGGCCCGCTGAACAGCGGTGGCCTCGCCGGCGAGCGTGACGGCTGGCACCTGCCCGGATTCCCGGACCGCGACTGGGCGCCGGCCACGGTGCCCGCCGCCACCGCCGACCCGGGAACGACCTGGTACCGCACCACGTTCGACCTCCGCGTGCCGGCCGGCCAGGACACCTCCGTCGGGTTGACCATCGGCGACCCGGGCCGGCCACGGTCGGGCGGCCACTACCGGGCGCTGATCTTTGTGAACGGGTGGAACCTCGGGCAGTACATCGCCGACGTCGGGCCGCAGCACACCTTCGCGCTGCCGACCGGCATCCTCGACCCGCACGGCCGCAACACCCTGGCGATCGCGGTCACGAGCGACGGCGGTCCCGGCAACGGACTGGAGAACGTGACGCTGACGAACCTGGGATCGGCCCGCGGCGGCGTCCCCGTGCACCTGGTGACCTCGCCCGGCTACCGCTGTCAGTCCCTCTGCTGAGTCACCGCGCCGGGGTCCCACAGGACTCGCGGATGACCAGCGTGGGCCACAGTTCCACGCGGTGCACGGGCCGCTCGGCGCCGTCGGCGAGCCGGGTGAGCGCCAGCTCGGCGGCGAGCGCGCCGAGCCGGTACTTCTGCGGGCACACGGCGGTCAGCGGCGGGTCGGACGCGGCGGCCACCTCGTCGTCGTAGGTGACGACGGCGAGGTCGCCCGGCACGTCGATGCCCAGCTCCTGGGCGCGTTCGAGGAATCCGATCGCCTCCCGGTCGGCGTGCACGATCAGGGCATGCACGTCGTGTTCCCGGCACCGCCGCAGCAGTTCGTCGTAGGCCTGGGCCCAGCAGGGCTGGCCGTAGGCCGGCACCTCGGCGGTGAGCACCTCGGGCAGGCCGAGCGTGGACACGGCCTCCGACCAGCCCCGCCGCAGGGCACGGCTGGTCGGGCTGGACCGCGAGGTGACGAGCCCGATCCGCCTGTGGCCCAACGTCACCAGGTGCCGCACCGCCATGCCGGCGCCGAGCCCGTGCGCGGTGTAGGCCGCGTCCAGCGCGAGCACGGGCAGCTCCGGCGGCGGAACCCGTTCCATCAGGATGACGGAGACGTTCAGGGAACCCAGCCAGCGCAGCAGGTCCAGCCCGCGACTGCCCTCGGTGCTCGGCGCCACGAGCAGGCACTGCATGCCGCGGTCGAGCAGCTTGGTCACCTGCCGGCGGTCCTCGGCCGGATCGTACGCGGAGGCGCGCAGCAGCAGCCGGCCGCCCGCGGCCGTCACGGCGGACTGGACGCCCCGGATCACCGTCGGCCAGTAGTACTCCACCGAGGGCACCACCATGCCGATCTCGCCGCCACACAGCCGGCCGAACGCCGAGCGGGCGGCAGACGCGCTGCCCTCCGCGATGCCGCGGTGGGGGAGCCGGATGCCGCCGTGCACGCGGACCACCAGGCCGCGATCGGCCAGCACGGTGACGTCGCGGCGGACCGTGACCGGCGTGACGCCGAGCTTGTCCACGAGGTCGGCGAGCCGCACGGTTCCCTGCGCGCGCACGGCGGCCAGGATCAGTTCCTGACGTTCCGAGGCCAGCTTCATTCCGTTGCCTCCCACCGCACCGTGAGCGAGCCCGTGCCGGCCGGCAGCCGCAGCGTCAGCCGGGTCAGCGACTCGCCCCAACCGGCCCGCAGCAGCGGGTCGGTGATCTCCTTCTGCTCCAGGGAAGCGTCGGCCTGGACGCCCCAGATCATCCGCACCCGGCGCGAATCGTCCAGCGCGACCACCGCCCCGCCCTCGGCCGGCTCGACGGCGCCGGCGAGAACGTGCCGCAGCAGCACGGTGTTCCGCGCCCCGGTCCACGAATCCACGACTTCGACATGCGGACGCGGGCCTCGGACGAGTCGGGCCGTGCGGCGCCAGCTGTCCACCGTCCCCGACGGATACGCGGCCGCGAGATCGGCGTGGAGGGCGGCGGTTTCCGTTGCCAGCTCGACGTGAACGCCGGACGCGGCGAACTCGGCGCCGGGCTGCTGCGCGGCCCCCGGCTCGGGCACGTTGTGCCACGCGCTCTGCAACGGCCAGGCGGCATAGCGGTCCGGCCCGAAGCTGGCGGCCGTGTAGGTCGGCTGCCCGACGTCGACCAGCACGGGGCGACCGCGCAGGGCCACCCAGTACGAGCCGACATCGAGGTGGTTGTGCCGCTCGCCGTTGTGCCCAGCCTTCATCGCCAGGGTCAGGCCGGCAACGGTTTCCCGTGCCACCAACACCTGCACCCTTGGCAGCCACACGTGCGGAGCGTGCCAGCTCTCCGTCCGTTGTGGACTCGGTGGGATCGGGTTGACCAGCGCGTCGAGCGCGCGGCCGAGCCCGGCCTCCGGGTGCACGGTGTGGCCATTGGCCAGCGCGTAGTCCTGGACGTCCTTGTCGCCAAGGCGTTCACCCCACCGATACAGCACGTGCCACGGCTGAGCGGCGGGCAGCCGGGCGAACGCGTCCCCCGCGTTGACGTGCCAGTCGTCGCCGAGGTGCATCCGGTGCGGGAACCGGATCAGCTCGGCGAACACCGGCCGGTCACGGCAGTCGAGCGCCGGACCGCCCACCGTGGCGAGCAGGTCGAGCGCTTCGAGAAGCCGGCCGGCGCCCTGCCACCAGTAGGCCACGCCCTCGTCGATCCCGCCGTCGTCGGGCAGCACCGCGATGAAACTTTCAAGGCCGGTCATGACGAGCCGGACCAGATCGCCCCGCCGCGCGGGGTCGTCGCACAGCAGCAGCGCGGCGGTCAGGACCGCGCCGTGGATCCACGGATTCCAGTTGTGCGCGTCGCCGTCGGCACCGATCCAGTGCCAGTCCCGAATTCGTTCGAAAGGATCGAACACGCGTTTGTCCACCTCGCGCCGTAATCGGCGACGCAGCCCCGGCGCCCGGGCGTCCAACAGCGGTCCGAGCACGTGATCGGCCCAGGCCAACAGCGAAGTCACCTCGGCCGCGCCGAGATCCAGGTAGGGGTCGTCGACATCGGGCACGACTTCCCCGCGGGCCGCGGTGAAGCCGTCGTGCGGGGCCCAGCACCACGTGCTCGTCTCCGCGAGGGCGACCATGCCGTCGATTGCCACGTCCAGAAAGGGTTCCACCTCGCCGGTGAGAACCACGCCCAGCACCGACACGCCCACGCGGTCCCGGAGTCGCCGCGCGGCATCCTCGTACTCGGTTCGCACGCCGTCACGAAACGCCCGTGCCCACGCCGTCGCGCTCAGCACCGGGGGAGGCGTGGCCAGCTCCGCCTCGGCGGCCGCCAGCAACCGTCCTCGCACGTCCGGGTCCACGCGATTCCAGACCGCGCGATCGGTCACGTCCGGGATGCCGATCCGGCTGCGGGCATGGTCCAGCAGTGTCACGAGGTCCGAGGCGGTCAGCGCTTTCACTATCGTTCCCGTTCGTTTTTGATCGAAAAGGATCGAAACAGTTGACGTTGAGCATCGTACAGCTGAGGGTTGCTCCCCATGGACCCGACGATGGGTGAAAAAACGGTGCTGTCGCGCCGAACGGCCCTGCGCGCTGGGGCCGCGCTGGCGGCCGGCGCGCTGCTGGCGGACGGGCTGTTGGGTGGCTGCGCGACCTCGGCCGCGGCGGACGGCCGCACCGTCGTCCGGATCTGGTCCTGGCTGACCGGCATGGACTCCTACATCGCCGCCTTCAACGCGGCGCAGCGCCACGTGCACGTCGAGCTGAGCGTGATCAGCAGCGGCCTGAAGGGCGGCTACGCCCAGGAGGTCAACGCGATCAAGGCCAACAACGCGCCCGACATCATGCACGCGGAGTACCAGGCGCTGCCGCAACTGCTGCTCAGCGGCGGATTCCGGGAGATCACCGCCGACCTCGCCGACCTCGGGCCCGGCTACACGCCGGCCGCCTGGCGCGCGGTTCGGCCGGACGGCCGGACCTGGGCGGTGCCGATGGACGTGGCGCCGATGGTGTTCTACTACCGCAAGGACCTCTTCGACGCGCACGGCATCCCCGTTCCCGTGACCTGGCAGGACTTCCGTGCGGCGGCCGAGGCCGTGCGGGCCGCCGACCCGACCGCCAGGATCACCACCTTCCCGCTCAACGACGGCTCGTTCTTCGCCGGCATGTGCTGGCAGGCCGGCGATCCCTGGTGGCGCATCGACCACGACGCCTGGGCGGTGGACATCAGCGGCCCCGGCACCGTGCGCACCGCCGAGCAGTGGCAGCGATTCATCACCGACGACCTGGTCGCCACCGACCCGACCGGCGACCAGGGCTGGATCGCGTCGATCCACAACGGACGGCTCTGGGGCCTGCTCGGCGCGTCCTGGAACGTGGGCACCTTCGCCAAGTCGGTGCCGAACGACACCGGGCGGTGGGCGGTCGCGACGATGCCGACGTGGGACGGCCGGCCGGCCAACGGCATGCAGGGCGGCAGCGCGTTCGCGATCTCCAAACAGAGCCGGGTGGCCGAGGCCGCGCTGACCTTCCTGCGCTGGCTCAGCACCGACCCGGCCGTGGTGCGCGTCGGCTCCGCCTTCACCGCCCCGTTTCCCGCCTTCGACGCCAGCCGCGCCGTGGCGCGGGACGTCTACGCGAGCAAGTTCTTCCTCGGGCCGCCGGTGTACCAGGTGCTCGACGAGGCGGCCCGCCGCGTGCCGGACTGGACGTGGGGGCCGACCGCGCTGGGGTCGTTCTCGGTGGTGGCCGACACCTTCAGCGACGTGCGATCCGGCCACACCACGATGCCGGACGCCGTGCGGGCCGTGCAGGCCCGTGCGGTGGCGGACATGCGCGGCCGCGGACTGTCCGTTGTGGAAGGAGGAGCGAGGTGAGACGTCGCCGTGGCGCGGGTTTCACGCTGGTGTTGCCGTTCACGGTGTTGCTCGTGCTCACCGTGCTCGTGCCGGTGTTGTACACGGTGTACCTGAGCTTGTTCACGGACCGGTTGTCCGGCCTGGGATTCGACGGTCCCCGCCAGCTGTTCGTCGGCCTGGGCAACTACCTGTCGGTGCTGGTGGACCGGGCCTTCGGCCAGAGCGTGCTGACCGTCGCGCTGTACGCCCTCGTGCAGGTGCCGGTGATGCTGGTCCTGGCGATGGTGCTGGCGCTGCTGCTGGATTCCGCGGTCGTGCGGCTGCGGCAGGTCTGGACGCTGGCGCTGTTCCTGCCGTACGCGGTGCCGGTGGTGATCGGCGGCCTGATCTGGGCGTACCTGTACAGCCCGGGCATCGGGCCGCTGGCCTCGCTGCTGCACTTCGACCCGTTGAGCGGGCGGGGAATCCTGCCCGCGGTGGTGAACATTGCCACCTGGCAGTGGGTCGGCTACAACGTCGTGATCTTCTACACGGCGCTGCGGGCGGTGCCGAAGGAGATACTGGAGGCGGCCCGGGCCGACGGCGCCGGTCCGGTGCGCACGGCGCTGACGATCAAGGTCCCGCTGGTGCGGCCGACGGCGTTCGTGGCGCTGGTGTTCACCGTCATCGGCTCGCTGCAGCTGTTCACCGAGCCGTTGGTGCTGCGCAGTTTCACCGGGGCTGTGACCAGCACCTGGACCCCGAGCCTGTACGTGTACGAATCGGCCTTCATCACCAACGACTACGGCCGCGCGGCGGCCGCGTCCGTGCTGCTGGCGGTGGTGTCGGCGGTGCTGTCCGCGCTGGTGATGCGCCTGTCGACCCGGAGGTACCGATGAGGAAGGCGTCGGTGCACCTCGTGCTGCTGTTGGCGGCGCTGTACAGCGTGCTGCCGTTGGTGTGGCTGGTCACCTCGGCCACCAAGTCGCTGGGCGAGTTCTCCACCACCAGCGCCTTCGCTTTCGGCCACTGGAACCTCGGCGCCAACCTGAGCGCGCTGTTCGACCAGGACGGCGGCGTTTTCCTGTGGTGGATCCGGAATTCGCTGCTCTACGCCGGTCTCGGCGCGGTCCTGGGCTCGCTGATCTGCACCGCCGCGGGGTACGCGATCGCCAAGCTCAGCTTCCCCGGCCGGCGCCTGCTGTTCGCGCTGACGCTCGCCGGCGTGCTGGTGCCGACCACGGCCCTGGCCCTGCCGCTGTACCTGCTGGCGGCGCAGCTGCACGTGGTGGACACGTTCTGGGCGGTGTTCCTTCCGTTGCTCACCAACCCGTTCGGCGTGTACCTGGCCCGCGTGTACGCCGACGCGGCGGTGCCGGGCGAGGTCCTGGAGGCCTCGCGGATGGACGGGGCGGGGGAGCTGCGCACGTTCTTCACCGTGGCGCTGCCGATGATGCGGCCCGGCCTCGTCACGGTGCTGTTGTTCCAGTTCGTCGGGATCTGGAACAACGTCTTCCTGCCGCTGGTGATGCTCACCGATCCCCGGCTGTTCCCGATGAGCCTCGGCCTGTTCCAGTGGAGCACCCGCGTGACGCAGTTCCCGCAGTACACGCCGCTCGTCGTCACCGGGTCGCTGCTGGCGGTGCTGCCGCTGGTGATCGCCTTCGTCGTGCTGCAGCGGCAGTGGCGGTCCGGCCTCGCGACCGGGGCGGTCAAGTGAATCCGGAGATGCCGACGCCGCACGGGGCCGGCTGGACGCGGGACGACTGGGTCGCCCTGGCGCGGCGGATGCTGGTCGCGGTGGAGCCGTATCGGTCGCCGCTGGGCGCACGGGTGGACCTCCCGGGACCGAGCAGCGGAAACGGGGCTGCCTCCGACGGCCTGGAGGGCTTCGCCCGCACGTTCCTGCTGGCCGGCTTCCTCGTCGCCGGCAACGGCGGTGTCGATCCCGACGGCTGGTTGGAGCGGTACGCCGTCGGGCTCGCCGCCGGAACGGATCCGTCCTCGCCGGAGGCGTGGCCGCGCGTCGACCGGCTCGACCAGGCGAAGGTCGAGGCCGCGTCCATCGCCCTGATCCTGCAGCTGACCCGTCCCTGGCTGTGGGACCGGCTCGCCGCCGGCGTGCGGGAGCACGTGGTCGACTGGCTGGCCGGCGTGATCGGGCAGCCCTACCCGCCGATCAACTGGGTGTGGTTCCGCATCGTCGTCGAGTCCTTCCTGCGTGAGGTCGGCGGCCCATGGTCGGCCGAGGACATCGAGTCGGACCTCGCCGTGCACGCGGGGATGCGACGGCGCGACGGTTGGCTCAGCGACGGCCCGGAGCGGGCCTACGACCACTACGTCGGCTGGGCGCTGCACCTGTACCCGTTGCTGTGGACCCATTTGTTCGACGTCACCGGTTCACTGGTCTCGGCCGGGGTGCGCGCTCAGTGGGCCGCGGACCTGACCCGGTACCTGGACGACGCGGTGCGCCTGGTCGGCGCCGACGGGGCGCCGCTGATGCAGGGCCGCAGCCTGACGTACCGGTTCGCCGCGGCGGCGCCGTTCTGGGTGGCCGCGCTGACCGGGACCGGCGGGCTCGATCCAGGGCTCATCCGCCGCGCGACCACGCGCATGGCGCAGTACTTCGTCACCAACGGGGCGCTGGACGCCAAAGGCATCCTGAGCCTGGGGTGGCACGGGGAGTGGCCGGCGGTCCGGCAGGCCTACTCCGGTCCCGGATCGCCGTACTGGGCGGCCAAGGGCATGCTCGGCCTCGTGCTGCCCGCCGGCCACCCGGTGTGGACGTCGCCGGAGCGGCCGCTGCCGGTGGAGGTCGGCGACGAGGAGCGGGCGCTGACCGCGCCGGGCTGGCTGCTCTCCGCCCGCCGGCAGGACGGCTTCGCCGTCGCGCTCAACCATGGCACCGACCACGCCCTGCCCGGTGACCAGCGTTCCGACTCTCCGCTGTACAGCCGGCTCGGCTACTCCACCGTCACGATGCCGCCGTCGTCGGGCTGGGCCCGGCCGCTGGACAACACCGTGGCCGTGATCGACGCCGATGGCCGGGCCAGCCACCGGGCGGGTTTCCGCACGCTGTACGTGGGGGAGCGGCCCGGCGGCATTCTGCTGGCGGCGTCCAGCGGTCCGGTCCGCTGGGTCGACATCGATGACCGCTCGCCCGACCACGGCTCCGGCCGCGGTGGGCCCGTCACCGCCGGACCCGTGCTCACCGTCGCCTCCGTCCTCCGCGGCGGCACCGAGGTGCGCCTGTGCCGGATCGACGCCGACGAGCCGGACGAACGCTGGCGTGCGGTCCGCCTCGGCGGCTGGCCGGTGTCGGGCGACGACAAGCCGTTGACGGTCAGCGGATCGGCCGCCAGCGCCTGCGTCGGCCGGCTCCGCTCGGAGCTGCGGCCGCTACGCGGGTTCGCGCGGAGCGGCGTGGCCGTCGAGCGGGACGTCACGCCGCTCGGACGGTGGACCGCGACGCCCTGGCTGGCGACGAGGGGCTCGGTTCCGCTGGGCGAGGTGCTCGCCGCCGTGGTGGTGCTCGGTCGCGGGTCGCCGGCGCCGGATCTGCACGTGGTGTCGGACCAGGTTCAGCTGTTCTGGCCGGACAGCCATCGGGTGACCCTTTCCCTGCCCGCCTTCGGAGGTCCGCAGCGACCGTGAACCGTTCGCTGCCACCAGCCGACCTGTGCCTGTCACAAATGCTGGTGATGGCTTGTCCTAGCTGCCGGACGGTCGCGAAGGGCCGCGACAAATCCAGCCTGGTACCACAACCTGCGCGCCAACCCGAACACCACGGTCGAACTGGGCCCCGACACCATCCTGGTGACCGCGGAACCACTGGCCCACGGTCCGGAACGCGACCGGCTGTTCCAGCAGATGACCGACGAGCTGAAGGTCGGTGCCACCTTCCAGAAGAAGACCGACAGGCTGTTCCCGGTCGTCGTGCTACACCGCCGCTGACGCGGCCAGGCGCAACGCGCGGGCGGTGCGGATCGACCGCCGAACACTGGACGTGATGCAGCCTTACGTGCCGGACGACCGGACAGCCAGTGGCAATCCGATGCTCAGCTGAGCGTGCTCACCCTCCGGCTGGACGTTCCCAGCACGCACCGGGACCGAGAACGGGTTGTCCCGCCGGCCCAACAGCCGGCGGGACAACCAGAACCGCTGTTGTGCGGTCAGCCGATGGCGATGCTGAATATGTGCATGGCCGCCGTGCCGGAGGGCGCCCCGTCGCTGACGTCCGGCAGCGTCAGGTAGCGCACGGTCTTGCCCGCCTGCAGCGGTATCGGGGCGTAGTACAGGCTCACCTGCTGGTTCTCCCGGCCGGTGCTGGTGTTGAGGTACGGGACGGTGGTGAGGATGTCGCCGCCGGTCGCGGCATTGGCCCACCAGTCCGCGAAGCTGACGGTGTGGGACTCGGTGGTGCCGTCGGTGTAGGTCACCGTCGCGGTGCCGGCCGGACTGCCGTAGTCGCCGGCGCCGATCAGGCCGAGCGTGTGGCCGGAGCCGGAGATCGCGATGGTCTGCCCGCCGCCCACCCCGCCGGCGACCACGTTGTCCTGGCTGCCGGGCGGCGCGTCCGGCCAGGTGAACGTCAACCCGTCATGGGTGAAGACCGCGCCGGGCGTGAGGCTGGGCGTGGCGTTGGCCAACGCCTGGGCCGAGAAGCTGGCGCCGCCGCCGTCGAAGTCGCCCGTACCCGGGGTGGCGTCGTCGCTGATGCCCACGTTGTTGAACGCCGAGGGCAGCGACGGGTACGGCGGATGCGGCAGCAGCACGGTCGTCGCATCCACGGAGCTGGCCCGCCCGTTGACGGAGGTGAACGCGGCCTGTGCCGACACGTCGAACTTGCCGGGCTGCGCCGATGCCGGCACACCGACCTGCCAGGTGGTGCTCACGGTCTGCCCGGCGGCCACGGTGGCGAAGGTGGACGGCGACGTGGCCTTCGCGCTCCATTCAGCGGGCACGGTGAGCGTCAAGGCCACATCGTGCAGCGGCCTGGCCCCCACCGGGTTGGGCAGCGACGCGCTGACGGTGTACGTCATGCCCGGCTGCACCTGGGCCGGTGCGGTGAGCGTGAACGGCTGCTTGACGACGACCGGCGTCGAGCCGGTGACCCCGTTGACCGTGACGCTGATGGTCGCGACACCGGGGGCCACCAGGGTCACCTTGCCCGACCTGCTCACCTGCGCCACTCGCGGATCGCTACTGCGGTAGCTGACCGTGGTGTGCGCCAGGTCCACGAACGACTCGTCGTTGTTCACCGCCTCGACGATGTGGTCGGCCGGCACGTGCTGCGCGGCCTGCGCGGTGTCATCGGCGATCCACGGGTTCTTGCCGGTCAGGTCGATGCTCTGGCCCGGCGCGAAAACCACCTGATCGGGCTGCACGGTCACGTACCGCGTCCTGGGGGTGATGGCCCCGGTGACGCGCACCGTGCTGGCGCCGACGATGTGATCGGCGTCGGTGCCGACACCGAACCGGTAGGACCCGTCGTACACCACGTTGCGGTGCTTGGCCTCGTCCCAGAACGCGAGGTCGCTGACCCGCACCGAAATGGCCAGCTGCTGGGACTGGCCCGGGGCCAGCACCTTCGTCTTCTGGAATCCGGCCAGTCGTTCGCGCGGCAGTTCCACGCCGGGCACGGTGAACGGCGTGGAGGCGTACAGCTGGGCCACGGTGGCGCCGGCCGTGTGTCCGGTGTTGGTCACGTCCACGTGCACGGTCACCCGGCCGTCCGCGTCGACGCTCCGGTCGTCGGCACGCACGTGCGAGTAGGCGAAACTGGTGTAGGACAAGCCATAGCCGAACGGATAGGTCGGCGTGCCGGTGAAGTACTGGTAGGTGCGGCCGATGCCGCCGGTCTGCGACGGGGTGAGGCCGTAGTTCTTCAGATCGGGCAGCTGCGTGTCGTCGGCATACCAGGTGAAGTCCAGGCGCGCGCCGGGATTCTGCTTGCCGAACAGCACATCGGCCAGCGCGGTGCCCTGGCTCTCCCCGTTGTACGAGCTGAACACGATGGCCGGGAAATCGCCCTTGACGTTGTCGATGGCGACCGGGCCGCCAGCCTGGATCGCCAGCGCCGTGCGCGGATTGCCGACCGCGTGCATCTGGTCGATCAGCGAGCCGTAGTTGCCCGGCATGGCAATGGTGGCGCGGTCCTTGCCCTCGGTGGCCACGCTCGTGTCGGTGCCGACGAACACCACGACCAGGTCGGCGGTCTTGATCGCGGCCAGGGTCGCCGCCGAGCAGCTCGCCGCCGCGGTCGCGCCGGTGGACGTGCCGCAGGCGTCGAAGGTGACGGTTGCCTTGGGGTTGGCCGCCTTGACCGCTGCGGTGATGCCCTGCGTCGCGCTCACCTGGAGGGCCGGTTCGCCGGAGTAGTCGCCGAGGGTGACCGTGCCGGCCAGGTCGCCGACCACGACGACGTTGCCCAGCTTGGCCGGATCGGCCGGCAGCAGCGGCGTCTTGGCGCCGGCAACGGGGTCGTTCTTCAGCAGCGCCAACGAGTTCGCCGCGACCTTCTCGGCCAGCGCCTGGTGCTCGGGGCTCTGGATCTGGTCCTTGGTGATCTTCGTGTAGGGCACCTGGCTCGGCGGGTCGAACTCACCGGTCTGCATGCGCATGGTGAACAGGTGCACCAGGGCGTTGTCGATCACGCCCTCGGACAGCACGCCGGCCTTGATGGCCTCCTGGATGTTGGCGAGGGTGTCCTCGGCGCCGGTGCAGTTGAGCTGGGTGCCCGCCCGCAGCGCGTACGCCTGGCCGCCGGCCGCGCCGGAAACTTGTTGGCCGGTGGCGGTATTGGTCCACTGGGTCGCGCCGTTGGCGGTGGCCGTGGTCCAGCCCGGCGGCGCCCAGTTGTGGCTGCCCGGCGCGTAGACGTCGCCGACCGCGCTGCAGTCGGAGGTGGTGTAGCTGTCGAAGCCGTAGGTTCGCTGGGCCAGCTCGTTCGCGGTGTACGTGTCGGCCGGCGCCGGGGTGCCGTTGATCGCGTTGTACGAGGTCATCAGGCCGGACACGTGCGCGTTCTGGATCAGGTCCCGGAACTGCGCGGTGTAGTAGTCCCGGAGGTTGGCGTCGGTGGTGTCGGAGGAGTCCGCGTGCCGGTCGTTCTCCACGTCGTTGAGGGCGTAGTGCTTGGCCGTGGCCGCGACCTTCAGATACGGCGTCATCGGTTGGCCGGACGGGGTCTGGCCCTGGTATCCGTCCACGAACGCGCCGGCCATCCGGCCGACCAGCAACGGATCCTCGCCGAACGCCTCGTCGGTGCGGCCCCATCGGGGATCGCGGTCCATGTTCACGGTCGGGGCCCAGTAGGTCAGCGAGCCGTAGCCGTTCTGGTCCGGGCCGATGTTGTTCTGCGCGACGCCCCACAGCGACTTGTCCAGCATGCCGCGGGCCTCGTCGGAGATCGCCGTGGTCTCCTGGTAGATCAGGTTCGGATCCCAGGACATGGTGCTGGCCAGGTTGGTCGGGAAGCTCGTGGCGTGCACGCCGCCGGTGACGGTGCCGTGATTGGTGTTGGCGCCGAGCGTGTTGAGCCCGTGCTGCCCCTCGCTCCAGTACGTGTACTGCTGCACTCCGAGCCGGGGAATGGCCGGCGCGCTGTTGGTGTGCAGCTGCAACACCTTCTCGCCGAGCGTCATGCGGGAGACGAGGTCGGCGGCCCGTTCCGCGAAGCTGTGGTGGGTGTCGCGATACAGCGGCACGGCGGTCGCGGAGGGCTGCGCCGATGCCGCCGTCCAGGTGGACGGGACGAGGACGGCGGCGGCGAGCACGGCGCCGGCGACGAGTCGTGCTCGTCGCCGGACGGGGCGGATCAAGGGCATCGAGTCTCCGTCACAGGGTGGTCGGTGGTCATCCGAGGGACCATCGCTGGTTGCTCTGGCCGTTGCACGTCCCCAGATCGACCTGCGCGGCGTCGGCCGTGGAGCCGCCGACGACCTCGAGGCAGAGTCCTGATTGGACGCCGGTGACCGTGCCGTTGGAGTTGAGGGTCCACTGCTGGTTGGCCCCGCTGTTGCAGGACCACGTCTCCACCTTGGTGCCGGGACTGGTCTGGTTGTCGTAGGCGTCCAGGCAGAGGGTGGTGCCGTTGACGGTGGCGGTCAACTGGTTCGAGGAGGTGTGGGTCCAGGTCTGGTTGGCCCCGCCCCAGCAGGAGTAGATCTGCAGCTGTGTGCCCGGCGTGGTCGAGGAGTTCGGCACGTCCAGGCACTTGCCCGCGCCCACCGCGTGCAGGGCGCCCGTCGTGCCGCCGCCTCCACCGCCTCCGCCACCGGAACCGCCGAGGACGATGGTGGAGTTGCCGCTGCTCTGGTAGCCCTCCGTGGCCAGGATCATGTAGTACTTGAAGTTGCCGAGGTTCATGCCGTGACT
The DNA here is from genome assembly GCF_040682195.1 of Kutzneria sp. NPDC051319. Classification (NCBI taxonomy): domain Bacteria; kingdom Bacillati; phylum Actinomycetota; class Actinomycetes; order Pseudonocardiales; family Pseudonocardiaceae; genus Kutzneria; species Kutzneria sp. NPDC051319. The sequence goes on from NZ_JBFBAM010000038.1 coordinate 77,904, forward strand.
GGCCCAGGCGTCGAAGAAGTTGCCGGTGGTGATGGCGCCACCGGTGCGCCGGGCCTGGCGGACGGCCCAGTACTGGTTGAACGTCTGGTTGCCCTCGACCGAGGGGGCGTTGTAGCGCGTCGTCTCGTAGATGTCGTACGTGCCACCGTCGCTGGTGACCGTGCCCTTGTAGGTCCCGGTCGGCCGGTAGCTGCCCCAGTTGTCCACGATGTAGTACTCGACCAGCGGGTTGGACGTCCAGCCGTAGAGCGAGAGGTAGGCGTTGCCGGAGGGGTTGAACGAGCCGGAGTAGTTGACGGTCATGCGTGCGCCGTTGGCCCAGCCGGTGCCGGCGACGAAGTTGTTGACGTTGCTCCACGAGGTGCTGTAGTTCCCGCCGGAGCCCAGGGTCATGCAGGCGGAGCCGCCGCCGGCGGTCCAGAACGAGTAGTAGTAGCCGTTGCTGTTCCCGGTCTGGCTCGAACAGATCGTGCCGGCGGCGTTGGCGGTGCCGGGCAGCGCGATGGCCACGAGGGCGAACACCGCGGTCAGTGCGACGGCCCGGACGACGCCGATCAGTGATCTGCCGCGCCGCCGCAGGGAACCGCGGCGCTCGAGGTGGGCAGCGCGCATGTGTGCTCCTTCCTCACTTGTGCGAGAGATGCCGGTCTCGGAAGTAACACTCATGGCTGGCATCCGCAGGCACTGATGAGTCTGGTTTCGGTGTGGCACGGGCCCGGTCGGCCCCCATCGATAGCAGTCGATCTGCCCGTGCGGCAAGCAGTCGAGGTGGCGCGGGACCCTTTGCGCCGGCTTCCTCTCGACGGGCGGGAGGCCACGAAATCACCGAACCTGGTGTCCGACAGTCGGGCTCAGCTGGGTCACCTCGGCTACGAGAGTCGGATCTGTCTCGCCCGCCTCGGCCATGATGATTCAGAGTCATCGTTCGTCGTAGCCCTGACAGCCACGTGAAACTTTCACTCCGAGGCGGTAGCCCGACCTGCGCTCGTGACGGCCGTCCGCCTGTTTCTTCGGCAGCCATGGGAACGTGACCACATGCCGCGGCGCCCGGATCTTCCCGGTGGACCGTCCGAAGGGGCGGCACCTGCGATGTCCCGAACTTTTTCTCGGTTGTCCTGCTGCTGAAAGGAATTCCACCGTGCGCGGAAGAAGAAGTCGAACGGCGTCCCTGTCGCTGGTGATGGCGGGAGCACTGGCGGTCGCGAGCGCGCTGACCGTGGTGGCCCAGCCGGGCGTCGCGCACGCGGCATCCACCGCGACGATCAACGGCGGCCTGACGTACCAGACCATCACCGGCTTCGGCGCCTCCGAGGCGTTCGGTGAGGCGAGCACGGTCATGAACGCCCCGGCTGCGGTCCAGCAGCAGGCGCTCGACCTGTTGTACAGCCCGACGAAGGGCGCGGGCCTGACCATGCTGCGCAACGAGATCAGCGCGGACCCCGGCAGCACGATCGAGCCGAACAACCCGGGCGGCCCGAACGCCACACCGAGCTACGCCTCGCTCGCGTCGATCGGGCAGGACCAGGGTCAGCTCTGGTTCGCCCAGCAGATCAAGAGTCGCTACGGTGTGGACGACGTGTTCGCGGACGCGTGGAGCGCGCCGGCGTTCATGAAGACCAACAACTCGACGGCCAACGGCGGCCAGGTCTGCGGCGCCGGAGCATCGTGCGCCAGCGGCGACTGGCGCCAGGCCTACGCGAACTATCTCGTCCAGTACGCCAAGGACTACGCCGCCGCCGGCATACCGTTGACCTATCTCGGCCCGTCCAACGAGCCCGACTTCAGCGCCAACTACGACAGCATGACCATGAGTCCGGCGCAGATGGCGAGCTTGCTCGACGTGGTGGGCCCCACGGTCAGGAACTCCGGCCTGTCCACGCAGATCGATTGCTGCGCGGCCACCGGGTGGTCGGTGTCCGGCCAGTACGCCGCCGCCATCGCGGCCGACCCCACCGCGCTGGCCAACACCGCAGTGCTGACCAGCCACGGCTACAGCAGCGTGCCTGCCTCCCGGATGTCGGGGTGGAGCAAACCGACGTGGCAGACCGAGTGGTCGACCTTTGAAGGCTGGGACCCGGCGTGGGACGACGGCTCCCCGGCGTCCGGCCTCACCTGGGCCCAGCACATCCACGCCGGCCTCACCTCGGCCGACCTGAGCGCGTTCCTCTACTGGTGGGGCAGCACGACGCCCTCGGAGAACGGCGACAACGAGGGCCTGTTGGAGATCAACGGCTCCTCGGTCATCCCGGCCGGCCGGTTGTGGGCGTTCGCCAACTACAGCCGGTACGTCCACCCCGGCGCGACCCGCATCGGTGCGACCACTTCGGACGGCAGTCTGCAGTTGAGCGCCTACAAGAACATCGACGGCACGGTGGCGGTCGTGGCGATCAACACCGGCAGCGGCGCCGACTCGGTGACCTACAACCTCCAGAACACCGCGACCGCGAACGGCGCGACAGTCACGCCGTACCTGACCAACTCCACCAACAACGCGTCGGCGCAGGCCACCATCGCCGGCGGCGGCGGCGCCTTCAGCGCGAGCATCCCGGCGCGTTCGATGGTCACCTACGTCATCGGCGGCACCGGCGGCACCGGCGGCACGGTGACCGTGACCAATCCCGGCAACCAGAACGGGACCGTCGGCACGCCCGCCAGCCTGCAGGTCCAGGCCAACGACTCGACGAGCGGCCAGGCGCTGACCTACAGCGCCACCGGGCTGCCCGCCGGACTCACCATCAACGGCAGCACCGGCGTCATCTCCGGCACGCCGACCGCCGCCGGCGCCTCGTCCGTCAGCGTGTCCGCCGCGGACGGCACCGGGGCATCCGGATCGGCCGCCTTCACCTGGACGATCTCGCCGGGCAGCGGCGGCGGAGGCGGTGGCTGCCACGTGACCTACCAGCCCAACCAGTGGCCGGGCGGCTTCACCGCGAACGTCACGATCGCCAACACCGGCTCGACCGCGATCAACGGGTGGACGCTGGCCTTCACGTTCCCCGGCGACGAGAAGATCACCAACACCTGGAGCGGCGTGACGACCCAGAGCGGGGAGAACGTGTCCGTCACCAACGTGGGCTACAACGCCGCGATCCCGGCCGCCGGCTCCACATCCTTCGGTTTCCAGGGCACCTGGGCCGGCAGCGCCGCCTCGCCGACCAGCTTCACGGTCAACGGCTCCGCCTGCGGCTGAGGCGACGGGGGAGGGCCGGACCGCGTGGGTTGCGCCCGAGCGGTCCGGTCCTCCGCGGTGTCCCGCGTTCCGTCCTGGCCGCCGGCTATGACCCGAACTTCGTCCATTGCCCTTCGGAGACCACCTCGACGGCGCCGTCGACGACCTTGATGGCGGTCTGTTCGTCGATGGCGTAGGCCGGGACGCCGATCTCGGCTGCCCACCGCTCGGCGTCAGCCAGGGTGTTCGTGGGGAAGGCGTGCAGGTGCGGGAAGATCGAGAAGTCGACGACTCCCAGGGTGCGGTCGTCCGGCGCGGACGGCCACTCGACGAAGTACGCACCGATCCGGGGCGTCAGCACCATGCTGCCGGCACTGACTCCCACCCAGACCGTGTCGGGCAGCGACGGCAGCAGGTCGGCCAGCCCGGACTCCCGCATCCAGTGACACAGGTAGGCCGCGTCACCGCCGTCGACCAGGAGCACGTCCGCCTCCCGGACCCAGGGAACCCATCGCTGTGCGCCGATGGTGGGTAGCGCGGTGAGTTCGAGGACGCCGGGCGAGGCCCAGCCCAGGCCGGAGAAATGCTGCCACGCGGGCTCGGCGGCGATGAATCCCCGCACCGATGTCGGACCGCACGCCGGGTGGCCCCACTGTGCGGTCGGGACGCAGAGGGCGTGGCACTCGGAGATCGGCTTGCCGAGCAGCTGCACGAGCGCCGAGTGGATGCTCGGGTTCGTGACGCCACCGGACGTGAGCAAGAGCTTCACGGTGTCTCCGATTCGCGCGCGGGCAGCGGATGTGTCTGCGGACTCCGGACCGAGCCGGGACTCATCGTAGTGCTCGCATGCTGTTCGGAGGTCCGTCGGGCGCTCACCCGAAAAGAGTCCACAATGGACCGGGAGGGCGGTTCGCCGAGGCGAACCACCCTCCCCATCGCGGCAACTCCGGTCAGGAGCAGGTCATGGTCGGGATCGCGGCGGTGCCGGTGCCGGTGAGTCCGAAGGTGGCCGACGCGCCGGGCGCCAGTGTGCCGTTCCAACTCGCGTTGCGAATGGTGACTGCTGTCCCGGTTTGGGTGTACGTGCCGTTCCACACGTTGGTGACGGTCTGACCGCCCGGCCACGTCCAGGCCACGGTCCACGCGCTGATCGGCGCGCTGCCCCGGTTGGTGACCGTCACCGCGGCCTGGAAGCCGCCCTGCCACGTGCTGGTCACCGAGTAGTCCGCCGCGCACCCAGCGGTGGGCGGGGGTGTGGTTGTCGTGGTCGGGGGTGGTGTGGTCGTGCCGCCGCCGGCGTAGGTCAGGCCGTAACCCAGCGGGTACAGCGGCGTCTGGCCGTCGCCGTCGTTGATCGGCTCCTGGGAGCTGCTGCTCGGCCAGGTCACCGGCAGCTTCCCGGTCGGCGCGTAGTCGCCGAACAGCACGTCCGCCACGCCGTTGCCTTCGGTGCCGGGCAGCCACGCGGCGATCAGCGCGTTCCAGTTCGGCAGCTGCGCGGCGATGTCCAGCGGGCGGCCGGACACCAGCACCACGACGACCGGCACCCCGGACGCGCGCAGCCGCGACAGCGTGGCGAGGTCCTCCTGGTCGAGGCCGAGGCCACCGGGCCGGTCGCCCTGGCCCTCCGCGTACGGAGTCTCGCCGATGACCGCGACCGCGGCCGTGTAGCCGTTGGTGATGCCGTTGCCGTAGCGGTCGTAGGTGACCGAGCCGGAGCCGGCCACCGTGTTGCGGATGCCTTGCAGCACAGTGGTGCCGGGCGTGACGTTGCCGCTGCCGCCCTGCCAGCTGATGGTCCAGCCGCCGCTCTGGTTGCCGATGTCGTCGGCCGACTTGCCGGCCACGAACACCTTGGCCGACTTGGCCAGCGGCAGGATCCCGCCCGCGTTCTTCAGCAGCACCTGCGACTCTCGCACGGCCTGTCGGGCCAGCGCGCGGTGGTCGGCGGACCCGACCGTCGCGGTGTAGGAGCGGTCGGTGTACGGGTGCTCGAACAGGCCGAGCTGGAACTTCTTGGTCAGGATTCGACGGTTGGCGTCGTCGATCCGGGACCGCGCGATGTGCCCGTTGTTCACCTCGGCGCGCAGGATGTTGAGGAATCCCTTGTAGTCGGTGGGCACCATGACCATGTCGATGCCGGCGTTGACGGCGGCGTCGACGTCGGCGGCGGAGAACCCGGACTGCCCGTCGATCTGGTCGATGCCGGCCCAGTCGGACACCACGAACCCGCCGAAGCCCAGCTCGCCCTTGAGCAGGTCGGTGATCAGGTAGTGGTTGCCGTGGTCCTTGACGCCGTTCCAGCTGCTGAAGGAGATCATCACCGAGCCCACGCCCTTGTCCACCGCGGCCTTGAACGGCGGCAGATGGATGGCCCGCAGGTCCGCTTCGGACAGTTGGGCGTTGCCCTCGTTGACGCCGCCGGTGGTGCCGCCGTCGCCGATGTAGTGCTTGGCGGTCGCCAACACCGACGCGGGACCGCCCAGCGAGGCGCCCTGCAGGCCGGTGATGATGGACGTCATGGCGGTCGGGATCTCCGGCACTTCGCCGAACGACTCGTAGGTGCGGCCCCACCGGTCGTCGCGCGCCACGCACAGGCAGGGCGCGAAGTCCCAGTCGATGCCGGTGCCGGACACCTCCTCGGCGGTGGCGTGGCCGATCCGCTGCGCGAGGTCGGCGTCGCGGGTCGCGCCGAGGCCGATGTTGTGTGGGAAGATCGTCGCGCCGTACACGTTGTTGTGCCCGTGCACGGCGTCCGCCCCGTAGATCATCGGGATGCCCAGCGGGGTGGACAGCGCGATGCGCTGGAAGTTGTCGTACATGTCGGCCCAGGACTGGGCGGTGTTCGGGCTGGGCGCGGAGCCGCCGCCGGACAGCACCGAGCCGACCCGGTAGGTGGCGAGGTCGCTCTGCGGGTTCAGCGCGGCGCGCTCGGCCTGGGTCATCTGGCCGAGTTCGTCGTCGAGCGTCATCCGGGACATCAGGTCGTTCACCCGGTCGGCGACCGGCAGCGACGGGTCCTGGTAGGGCAGGCCGCCGACCGGCAGCGTCACCGGCGCGGGGTGCCCGGCGGCCACGGCGGCGGTGATCGACAGGGTGGCGAGCGCGGCAGCGGCCAGCGCGAGCAGGGCGCGGGGCGGACGTCGTGGCACGGGCACCTCCGGATGGCGCGGAACTTCGGTTGCCGGGCTTCGTCATCGCGGCGTGAGTGGCCGCCACGCGGGACGGTGTGGCGGGCGCCTCGGAAGAACGGATCGGCCGCCCGGATGACGTCACATTCGTCTGGGAGCGCTTCCAGTTTGGTCACTGTAACGCGACCTGCCGGTCATGTGAATAGCGTGTTCCGGGGCCTGTGTCGTGTCTTGCGCCTGGCAGCTGGTGCGAATGGTCGTGCGAGACACCGCCGAACCGCGCACTGTTGGCGCTGATGCTTTACACGGCCGACTCGGCTCCCTACCTTCTCGTGCTGGAAGCGCTCCCAGAATCGAGGAGGCGCAGTGCCCGCTTCGACGATGAAGGCGGTGCCCCGAGCGCTCGTGGCGCTGCTCGTGCTCGGTTTGGCGGTGGTGATCCCCGGGCTGTCTCCGACCGCTCCGGCCGCCACCGGCAGGTTCAACTACGCCGAGGCCCTCCAGAAGGCGATCTGGTTCTACGACGCGCAGCGCTCCGGCGTGCTGCCGGCCGACAACCGGGTGTCCTGGCGCGGCCCGTCCGCCCTCGACGACGGCAAGGACGTCGGCGTCGACCTCACCGGCGGCTTCTACGACGCCGGCGACCACGTCAAGTTCGGCCTGCCGTTCGAGTTCAGCATGACCATGCTCGCCTGGGGCGCGCTGGACAACCGCACCGCCTACCAGAACTCCGGCCAGTGGCGGTACCTGCTGTCGAACCTGCGCTGGGGCGACGACTGGCTGATCAAGGCGCACCCGCAGCCCGACGTGCTCTACGGCCAGGTCGGCAAGGGCGACGACGACCACAAGTGGTGGGGTCCCGCCGAAACCATGGCCATGGCCCGACCCGCCTACCGCGTCGACCCGTCCTGTCCCGGTTCCGATCTCGCCGGCGAGGGCGCCGCGCAGATGGCCGCCAGCTCGTTGGTGTTCCAGGCCGAGGACCCCGCCTACGCGGCCACCCTGCTCACCCACGCCAAGCAGCTCTACTCGTTCGCCGACAACTACCGCGGCGTCTACTCCGACTGCATCACCGACGCCCAGAACTTCTACAAGTCCTGGAGTGGCTACCAGGACGAACTGGTGTGGGGCGCGATCTGGCTCTACAAGGCCACCGGTGACGCCGGCTACCTGGCCAAGGCCCGCGCCGCCTATGAGAAGCTGTCCACCGAGCCGCAGACCACCACCCGCTCCTACCGGTGGACGTTGGCCTGGGACGACAAGTCCTACGGCGCTTACGTGCTGCTCGCCCAGCTCACCGGCGACCCGGAGTACGTCGCCGACGCCGACCGCTGGCTGGACTGGTGGACCACCGGTGTCAACGGCCAGCACGTGCCCTACTCCCCGGGCGGCGAGGCCGTCCTGGACCAGTGGGGCTCGCTGCGGTACGCCGCCAACACCGCGTTCGTCGCCCTCACCTACTCGGACTGGCTGCGGGCGAGCGATCCCGTCCGTGCCACCACGTACCACGACTTCGCCGTGCGGCAGATCAACTACGCGCTCGGTGACAACCCTCGCGGTGCGAGCTTCGAGGTCGGGTTCGGCGTCACCCCGCCCCGCAACCCGCACCACCGGACCGCGCACGGCTCCTGGGACGACAACATTCTCGACCCCACGCTGAGCCGGCATGTGCTGTACGGCGCGCTCGTCGGCGGCCCCACCGCCGCCAACGACGCGTACACCGACGACCGCACCAACTACACGATGAACGAGGTGGCGCTCGACTACAACGCCGGCTTCACCGGCGCGCTGGCCCGGCTCTACGGCGAGTACGGCGGCGTGCCGCTGGCCGACTTCCCGCCGAGGGAAACTCCGGACGGCCCGGAGATCCTGGCCCAGGGCGCGCTCAACCAGCCCGACGGCAGCACGTTCACCGAGGTCAAGGCGTACGTGATCAACAAGTCGGCGTGGCCGGCACGCACATTCACCGGCTCGCTGCGCTACTACTTCACGCTCGACGGCGGCACCACGCCCAGCCAGATCTCGGTCACTTCCGCCTACAACCAGTGCGACGCGCCGACCGTGCATCAGTTCTCCGGCGCGGTGTACTACGTCGAGGTGCCGTGCTCCGGCGGCGTCGCCCCCGGCGGCCAGTCCCGCTACCGCAAGGAGGTGCAGTTCCGGATCACCAGCACCGGAACCTGGGACCCCGGCAACGACTGGTCGCACACCGGCCTCGGCGCCAGCGGCACCACGCCCGTGGACGACCCGCACCTCGTGCTCGCGCAGGGTTCCTCGGTGCTGTGGGGCGACCAACCTGGTCAGTCTACTGTGGACACTACACCGCCGACCGCGCCCACTTCACTGGCCGCCACCGCCGGCAGCACCAGCGTCGGGCTCACCTGGACCGCCGCCACCGACAACGTCGGCGTCACCGGCTACGACGTGCTGAATGCGGCCGGCGCGGTGGTCGGCAGCAGCACGACCACCAGCTACCAGGTCACGGGCCTCACCCCCGGCACCGCGTACACGTTCTCGGTACGCGCCCGGGACGCCGCCGGCAACCAGTCACCGGCCAGCAGTCCGGTGTCGGTGACCACCACGACCGGCGGCGGCAATCCCGGGTCCGGCGCACTCGCCGTGCAGCAACGTGGTGGCAGCGGCGCCGCCGACAGCCAGATCAGGACCAGCCTTCAGATCGTCAACCGGGGCAACACGGCCGTCGCCCTCGACAGCGTGACCGCGCGCTACTGGTTCACCGGCGACGCCACCAATCCGAGCTACCAGATCTGGTGCGACTACGCGGTTCTCGGCTGCGGAAGCGTCACGCTGCGCGTCGTGAAGCTCAGCACCCCGCGCCCGGGAGCCGATGCCTACGTCGAGATCAGCTTCAGCGGCGGCGCCCTTGCCGCCGGCGTGAGCACCGGCGAGATCCAGGTGCGGGTGGCCAAGTCCGACTGGTCGGCCTTCAACCAGGCCAACGACTACAGCTACCGCACGGCGGGGTCGTTCACCGACCTCGGCACCGCCACCGCCTATCAGTCCGGCGCCCTCGCCTGGGGTGTCGAACCCTGACCACCTCGGCCGCCGGCATCACGAGCCCGTGATGCC
>NZ_JBFBAM010000039.1:0-86693 GCF_040682195.1 Kutzneria sp. NPDC051319
CTCGCTCCCGCAACTCGTCGGGGTACTTCCGTGGTGCCGCCATGGCAGTGAATCCTCCGGGTGTTCGATGTCTCCATCAAACCCGGGGCGGGACACCAGCGGGTCTTCGGTGAGCACGGTCCTCAGCAGACCCGGCTCGGGTTCCGTCGGTCGCCAGGTGTCGATGACCGCGATGTCGACCTCTCGGGTTCGCAGGCGCTCCAGCGCTTCGTCGTCGACGTACTGTCGGAGCACCACCTGCGGGCCTTGGATCTTCACCAGCCTCGGCGCGACCGCCACCGCGACCGTCGGGATCGTGCTGACCACGATCCGCCCCGTGGTGTCGTCGGCCGCTCGGGCCAGGTCCGCCTCCGCCGCTTCGGCCGCATCGAGGATCGTGGCCGCGTGGGTCGCCAGCCTTTGTCCCGCTTCCGTCAGCGCCGCGCTCCGTGCCGACCTTTCCAGCAGCGCCACCCCCGCTTCCTTCTCCAGCACCGCCAGCTGTTGCGACACCGCCGACGCGGAGTAGCCCGTCGCCGCTGCCACCGCGGCGATGCTTTTCAGCGCGGCGAACTGGTGGAGGAGGGCGAGGCGGCGCAGTTCGAGCATCGGGTTATCTTATGCTCGGAGTCATGTTTTCGCGCTGTACGTGATGCTGCTGGTGTTGGCACCTTTGGTCGTATGTCCGTCTCCGCCACCCTCGCCGCCAATGCCGTCATCGCCGCTCGCCGCGCCGCCGGTCTGCCCGTCGTTCCCCTCGGCTTCGGCGAGGCCGGCCTTCCTGTGCATCCCATGCTTGTTTCGGCCCTGGCTTCTTGCGCTGGCTCTGCCGGCTATGGCCCCGTCGCCGGGATTCCGTCGTTGCGTGAGGCCGCCGCCGGCTACTGGACCCGTCGCGGCCTGCCGACCGAGCCCTCCCAGGTTGTCGCCGGTCCCGGCAGCAAGCCGTTGCTGTGGGCCATTCTCGGCGCTCAGGGCGGGAGCGTTGCGTTGGCCCGCCCCAGTTGGGTCAGTTACGCCGCCCAGGCCACCATGCATGGCCTCGACATCGTTCGCCTGCCGAGCATCGGCGGCGTTCCCGACCCCGTTGAGCTCGATGCCGTGGCCCAGGGCCTTCGCCTGTCGACCGTGATCGTCACCCTCCCCGACAACCCCACCGGCATGGTCACCCCGCCTTCCGTCATCCGGGACCTGTGCGCCGTCGCCGAGCGCCATGACCTGCTCATCGTCTCCGACGAAATCTACCGCGACCTGTCCACAGTAGACTTCCTGAGCCCCGCTTCCGTTGCCCCGCACCGGGTTGTCGTCACCTCCGGCCTCAGCAAGAGCCTCGCCCTCGGCGGTTGGCGGCTCGGCGTCGCTCGCTTCGTCGATGACGACCTTCGTGACCGTGTCCTCTCTCTGGCCAGCGAGGTGTGGTCCGCCCCCTCTCGGCCCGTGCAGGAGGCCGCAGCCGTTGCCTTTGCTGAGCCCTCCGCTTTGGTCGAGCGGGTCTCCCAGAGCCGCTTGCTCCACCACCGTGTCGCCTCCGCCGTCGCTTCCCTCTTCGGTGTCCCCGCTCCCGACGGCGCTTTCTACCTCTACCCCCACGTTCCCGGCTTCGCCACCGATGCCGACGCCGCCTCACACCTGTTGTCCCGCAACGGCATCGTCGTTCTCACCGGCTCCGAGTTCGGCGACGCCCCCGAGGCCTGCCGCATCCGTGTCGCCACCAGTCAGCTGTACGGCGAGACCGACGCTCAGCGCTTGCGGGCTCTGCACAGCGACAATCCCCTTGAGCTGCCTTGGATTGCCGCTTACCTCGACCTGATCCGCTCTGCCCTGGCGTAGTTCACAGCTTTCGTCACATAAAGTCGTTGCGCGGCAAGGGTTTTCACCCGTCAGTGATTCGAGTCGATCTTTCTGTGCGCGTAAACTTGCTGGTATGAAAGACATACTCGCTCGGGTGATCGAATGCGAGCGCACCATCCGCCGAGCCGAAGCCGAACAACTGCGCCTCATCGCCGAACTCGCCACCGACGAGTGGGCCCCCGTCGAGATCGGCATGGCCTTGCAACTGTCCCCCGTCAACGCCGCCTACCGCGTCGCCTGGGCCACCCGCCTGGCCACCGTCTTCCCCGACGTGTTGGACGCCATGGCCGCCGGCACCCTCACCGACCGTGGCGCCCACGCCCTCATCGACCCCACCGACCACTACACCGACGAGCTCGCGCAGCGTGTCGTCACCAAGACTTTGCAGACCGCCGCCGGCCGCACCCCCCAACAACTCCGCCGCTCCTCCCACGCCCGCGTCCAGCGCGCCGACCCCGCCGAACACGCCCGCCGCCGCGCCCAACGCCTCGCCGACCGCACCGTCACCGTCTACGACACCGGCGACAGCATCGCCACCCTGTCCACCTCCCAGCCCGTCGAGATCGCCCACGCCATGTACACCAAGATCGACCACATCGCCCACGCCGAACCCCGGCAGGGCCGCACCCTCGACCAGATCCGCGCCGACGTCCTGGCCGGCTTGGTCCTGGAGGAGCCGAAGTCCGCCGGGCTGAAGCCCCTGATCCAGGTCACCGTCCCCATCACCGCCCTGCTCGGTGTGGATGAGCGTCCTGGGCAGTTGGACACCGGCCAGCTCATCCCTGCCGGCGTGGTGCGCGACCTGATGTCGCACCCCGGCACCGTCTTCCATCGCTTGTTGACCGACCCCGCCGGCCACTTGCTGGAGTACACGCCCGACGTGTACCGCCCCAACGCCGCCCTGGACCGTTTCGTCCGCGCCCGTCACCGCGCCTGCGTCATGCCCTGCTGCACACATCCCGCGCGCTCCTGCGACCTCGACCACGCCACCCCCTGGCCCCTCGGTCCCACCACCCCCGCCAACCTCGCGCCCCTCGACCGCCGCCACCACCGCTACAAGCACGCCACCAACGCCCAGATCACCCTCGCCGACGACGGCACCACCACCCTCACCACCCGATGGGGCCACACCTACGCCACCACCCCCGAACCATTGGACGAACCCCCGTTCTAACGGCCCACAGGGGGCACCGACCCCACCGGCCCACCAACGCCACCGGCCGCAACGTCGCCGGCACCGCTGCCGCGACCACGACGGCAAACTCTGTACTTGACGGACCTCGGTGCCGTCGCGGCCTTGCCACCCGAACCGTGCTCGCGTCGCCGCCGCGCATGTCCACCGCTGACGTCCGCTGGTCCGCTCACGTCACGTCGTGGGTGACCTCGCCGCGCACGTTTACCCCTCACATTCGCTGGTTCACTCGCGTCTCGTTGTGGATCACCTTGCCGCGCACGTCCACCCCTCGCGTTCCCCAGTCCGCTCACGTCACGTCGTGGGTCACCTCGTCACGCACGTCCACCCCTGACGTTCTCGGCCCGTGTACGCCACGCCGTGTCTCATCTCGCGCGGCACCTCAAAGACTCAACGCCACTCCCACCGAATGCCATGCACCCCGGGCCGGGCATCCAGCGTCACCGTGTGCGCCGACTTCCCGCCGGTGAGCCCCACGGCCTCCTCAACCACCCGCCCACCCCCATCCCTCCGATACCCCCAACACCGCACCGGCACGGCCGCGGCATGGAACCGCACCTGAATCACCAGGTCCCAAGCCGGCACGGTCAACACCTGCTCCCAGTGATCGGCCGGCGCCAGGTTGACCTCGTACTCGACGATGCACGTGTCCCCGACGCCGAGCGGGTGGTCCAGCAACAACACGCCACCGCCGCCGTCATGGCAGTTCCGTGTGTTGATGACCCGGGCGTCGGGTGGGAGACCGGGGAGGAAGCGGGAGACGTGGTCACGGCAGGCGCGGAGCACGGCACGGGTGCGGGCGGTCTGACGAGGGGCGTGCACGACGGTGTGCAGCGAGACGATGAAGGTGTCGGCGGCGCCGCGAAGCGGGTCGCAGGCGGATCTCGGGGCGGGAATCGTCGGCACGGTACTCCCAAGAGCGGCGGTCGTCCGGAGCCGATTGTCCGCCGCCGACAGGGCGGGGGAGCGTCCTTAACTCTTGCGTCCAGGCCTTAACTCTTGACGAGGGGCGGGACGAACATCACCACGATCGTACTAGGATAGGCTCGCCTAAGTTAGGTTAGGGTTCCCTGAACCGGGGCGGACAGAGGGAGCGACATGAGTGCTGAGGCCGGCGAGCAGGTTCCGATCTACGACCTCGTAGGGGTGGGGTTCGGGCCCTCGAACCTGGCGCTGGCGATCGCCCTCGCGGAGCACAACGCGAACGCGGCGGAGCCGGTCACGGCGCACTTCCTGGAACGCCAACCGCGCTTCGGCTGGCATCGGGGCATGCTCATCGACACGGCCACGATGCAGGTGTCGTTCCTCAAGGACCTGGTCACGATGCGCAACCCGACCAGCGAGTTCACGTTCGTCAACTACCTGCACTCGGCCGGCCGCCTGGTCGACTTCATCAACCACAAAAACCTCTTCCCGCTCCGCGTGGAGTTCCACGACTACTTCGAGTGGGCGGCGGCCAAGGTCGACGACGTGGTCTCCTACGGCGTCGAGGTGGTCGACGTGCAACCCGTCCACGACGGCGAGGAAATCGCTTTCCTCGACGTGCGGACGTCAGACGGCACGATGCTGAGAGCCCGCAACCTGGTGATGAGCACGGGCCTGCGGCCGCAGCTGCCGGAAGGCGTCACCACCGGCCCCAGGGTCTGGCACAACAATGAACTGCTGCGCCGTGTCCCCACCATGAAGGACCCCAAGAGGTTCGTGATCATCGGAGCCGGCCAGAGCGCGGCGGAGGTCGCGGCGCTGCTGCACGACGAGTTCCCCCACGCGGAGGTCTGCGCGGTGTTCGCCCGCTACGGCTACAGTCCGGCCGACGACAGCTCCTTCGCCAACCGGATCTTCGACCCCGAAGCGGTCGACCAGTTCTACCGCGCGGACGAACCGGTCAAGGACCGCCTGATGCGCTACCACGGCTCCACGAACTACTCGGCGGTCGACGTCGACCTGATCGACGAGCTCTACCGCCGCGTCTACCGCGAGAAAGTCCTCGGCACCCAACGTCTGCGCCTGTTCAACGTGTCCCGGCCGGTGCAGGTCGTGGACACGGGCAGCACGGTCACGGCGGCGGTGGAGTCGCTGACCACGGGCGACCGCACGATCCTCGACGCCGACGCGGTCATCTACGCCACGGGGTATCTGCCGGCCGATCCGACGCCGCTGCTGGGTGACCTCAGCAAACAGTGTGCCCGGGACGAAGAAGGCCGCCTCAAGGTCGAGAGGGACTACCGGATCACGACGGAATCCGTGATCAGGGGCGGGATCTATCTCCAGGGCGGCACGGAGCACACGCACGGCATCACGTCCTCGCTGCTGTCGAACACAGCGGTGCGCGTCGGCGAGATCCTGGCGTCCATTGTGGACCGACGTGCCAGCCTGACGCCCAGGTACGCGATCAGCGTCAGCTGACACCCTGGTGGTGCCGGCTGATCGGGATCACCATCGGCGTGCCGCTGACCGGGTCGGGACTGACCTGGCAGCGCACGCCGAACACGGTGTCCACCAGCTCCTCGGTGATGACCTCGGAAGGCCGGCCGGACGCGACGATCCGACCGGCCTTCATCGCGATCAGGTGATCGGCGTAGCGGCAGGCCTGCGGAAGATCGTGCAGCACCATGACAACAGTCCGGCCCTCGTCGCGGTTGAGGTCGACGATGAGGTCCAGAACGTCGATCTGATGGGCAAGGTCCAGGTAGGTGGTGGGCTCGTCCAGGAGCAACACGGGCGTACCCTGGGCGACGGCCATGGCGATCCACGCCCGCTGCCGCTGCCCGCCAGAAAGCTCATCGACGCGACGGTCGGCCAGGTCGGTCATCTCCGTGGCGGCCAAGGCATCCCGCACGGCGCCTTCGTCCGAAGTGGACCACTGCCGCCACCACGTCTGATGCGGGGCCCGGCCACGGCTGACGAGATCCGACACGGTCATGCCCTCGGGGACGATGGGGGACTGGGGCAGAATTCCCAGCCGCTGGGCCACCTGACGGGTCGGCAGTTGATGGATCGACTGGCCGTCCAGGAAAACGCCGCCGGACTGAGGCGTCAGCAAACGGGCCACCGTACGCAACAAGGTCGACTTGCCACACGCGTTCGGCCCCACGATGGCGGTGATCTGGCCGGGCGGGATGTCCAGGTCGAGGCCGTCGATGACGATCCGGTCGTCGTAGGCGACGCGCAGCCCCTGCACCCGCAGCGAGGGCGTTTCCGATGTCATGTGTCAGCCTCCGGAGCCGGAACGGTTGGCCCTGACCAGCAGCCAGAGCAGGACCGGGGCGCCGAGCGCGCCGGTCACGATGCCGACCGGCAGCCCGGTCGGGGTGATCATGCGGGCCAGGATGTCGCTGCCCAGCACCAGAACCGCGCCGCCGAGCGCGGACGTGACGACCGGTGGCGATGACAGCCGGGCCAGCCGCTGCGCGATCTGCGGCGCCGTCAACGCGACGAAGGCGATGGGGCCGGCCGAAGCCGTGGCGAACGCGACGAGGCCGGCGCCGGCCAACAACAGGCCGAGCCGCACGGGCTGCACCGGGGTGCCGAGACCGGCGGCCACCTCGTCACCGAGCTGGAGCGTGCCCATCCACCGCGAAAGGACCAACACCAACGGAAAGAGCACGACGAACGCCGCGAACAGCGGCACCACGTTGTCCCAGCCGCGGTTGGCCAGCGTGCCGACGAGCCAGCCCATCGACGCCTGCGCCTCGGTGATCTGCGCCTTGCTGAGCAGATAGTCGGTCAGGCTGGTGCACATCGCCGAAATACCGATGCCCACCAACAGGATGCGGTAGCCGGTGGTGCCGCGCCGCCACGCCAGCACGTAGACGATCAAGCCGGAGGCCAGACCGCCGAGCAGCCCGAGGGAGGTGCTGCCGAGCCCGTCGCCGAAACCGAAGGCCAGGCCGGCGACAACGGCTGTTGCCGCGCCGGCGTTGATCCCGATCATGTCCGGGCTGGCCAGCGGATTGCGGGTGATGGTCTGGAACACCGCGCCCGAAGCGCCGAACGCCAGCCCGGCCAACAGGCCGGTCAGCGCCCGGGGCAGCCGCAGCTCCTGCACGATGTAGCCGTTCCCGGTGTCGCCGACGCCGAACAGCCCGGACAGCACGTCGGACAGCCCCATCGGCACCTCGCCGATGGTCATGCCCAAGCACAGCAACAGAAAGGCCAGCACCAGCAGGACGAGGCCGACCAGAACGACGCGTGGCCGCACCCGTACGGACACCGCGGGCCTGGCGAGGCGGATGGTCACGGGCAGGCTCATGTCACGACTCCAGCTGCTTGCGCCTGCGGACCAGGTGGATGAACACCGGCGCGCCGATGAACGCCACGATCACGCCGGCCCGGATCTCGCTGGGCCGGGCCAGGATCCGCCCGAGGACGTCGGCGGCCAGCAGCAGCACCGGCGCGAGCACCGCGGAGTACGGCAGCAGCCAGCGGTGGTCGGGGCCGATGGCGAACCGCACGGCGTGCGGGATGATCAAGCCGAGGAAGACGATCGGCCCGGCGACGGCGACGGCCGCGCCGGTCAGCAGCGTGATGGCCAGCGCGCCGCGCAGCCGCAGCGGCCCCAGCCGCCGTCCGAGCGCCACGGCGACGTCGTCACCGAGGGCGAGACTGTTCAGCGCCGGCCCGCATGCGATCGCCAGCACAGCCCCGACCAGTAGAAACGGCGACACCTGGAGCAGCTGGGTGGTGTCGGCGCCGGTGAGCGAGCCGGCCGACCAGAACCGGAAGCGGTTGAGCGCGGCCGGGTCCTTCAGCACCATCGCGCTCGTGAACGACCCCAGCAGCGCGGTGACGGCGGCCCCGGCCAGCGTGAGTTTCACCGGGCTGGAGCCGGCATTGCCGCGCGTGCCGAGGAAGTAGACGACGGCGGTGGCGGCCATCGCGCCGCCGAACGCGAACCAGATATAGCCGTACAGCGAGCTCACGCCGACCACGGTGATCGAGAACACGATGGCGAACGCCGCGCCGGCGCTGACGCCGAGCAGCCCCGGGTCGGCCAGCGGGTTGCGGGTCAGCGCCTGCATCACCGTGCCGGCCAGGCCCAGCGCGGCCCCGACCAGCAGGCCCAGCGCGGTGCGAGGCATCCGGACACTGTGGATGATCACGGCGTCGGCCGAGCCGTCGTTGTGCAGCAGCACCCGCCAGACGTCGCCGAATGAGATCTCCTCGGATCCCAGCCAGATGCTCAGCAGGCACAGCAGCGCCAGCACGCCGACCGCGGCCACCAGGCCGAGCGCCCGGGCCGCCTGCTGTGGCGGACGTCGCGGGAGAACGACGCCTTCGGGGTCTGGCCGCACCACGCCTCCGATGGGTACGAATTTAGGTAAGGCTAACCGATGGTACAGGAGTGCATCCTTTGTTAGGGTCGCCTAAGTTTGTGCCCGGTCGCGGGCACCGTGAGCAGCGGGAGGCTGGTCTACCGGTGAGCAACGGTGACGCTGTGCGGCAGGTCGCGGACTTCGGGTTCTGGCTCGATCGCCTTGCCACCGCGCCGAAGGAGCTGCTGCTGCCGGTGGACCGGCCGCACCCGGCCGAGCCCGTGCCGCCGCGGGGCCGCCGCACCCGTGCACTGACGGTGATCGACCGGCTGAACGACGTTTCGGTGATGGCCGGCTTCGCGGCGCTGCTGCACCGGTACGCGGGCACGGCGGACATCGTCTTCGGCACGGGGTCGTTGATCCCGATTCGGGTGGATCTCGGCGGTTCGCCGAGCTTCGCGGAGGTCGAGTCGCGGGTCCGCGCCGCTCGCGCGGAGGCGTTGGCGCACGAGGTCCCATTCAACGAACTGATCGGCGAGCTGCAGCCGGAGCGGGGCCGAGGCGGGGCCGTGCTGGTCAACGTCGGGTTCGACGCGCAGACCGACCTGCCGCTGGATCTGATCGTGTCCCTCGACGGTTCCGTGCTCGAAGCCCGTTACCGCGAGGACGTCCTCGACGGGTCCACGGTGGACCGCATGCTGCGGCACCTGGAGCGGATGCTGCAAGACGCCCTCGACCGTCCACAGTGCCCGATCGGACAGCTGGGCTTGCTGTCGGAGAAGGAGGTTCGGCAACTACTCGTCGACTGGAACGACACCCACCTCGACTCTGGACTCGCCACGCTGCCGGACCTGTTCGCGGCCCGAGTGCGGACAGCACCGGACGCGATTGCCTTGGTGTTCAAGGACGTCCAACTCACCTACGCCGAGCTCGACGCCCGGGCCAACCGCCTCGCGCACGTCCTGATCGGGCACGGCGCCGGCCCGGAGCGTGTGGTCGCGCTGGCCGTGCCGCGGTCGATCGAGATGATCGTCGCCGAGCTGGCCGTGCTCAAGGCCGGGGCCGCGTATCTGCCGCTGGACCAGGACTATCCGGCCGAGCGCATCGCGTTCATGGTGTCCGACGCCGGCCCGGTGTGCGTCGTGACCACGCGCGAACTGGCCGACCGCTTCGACGGCGACGTCGTGCTGCTGGACGAGCTCGATCTGGAGGCCGCGCCGTCGACCGACCCGGCCGCCGAGATCGTGCCGGCCAACGCGGCCTACGTGATCTACACCTCGGGCTCGACGGGCCGGCCCAAGGGCGTCGTGGTGTCACACGCCGGCGTGGCCAAGCTGGTGGCGACGCAGGTGCAGCGCTTCGGGGTCGGGCCGCGGAGCGTCGTGTTGCAGTTCGCGTCGCCGAGTTTTGATGTGGCGTTCTGGGATCTGTGCCTGGGGTTGTTGTCCGGTGGTCGGCTGGTGATTGTGCCGTCCGAGCTGCGCTTCCCGGGCCCCGGGCTCGTGAAGTACGCCCACGCCCACGACGTGAACTTCATGATCCTCCCGCCGGCGCTGCTGGCGGAGCTGCCGGAAGACCTTGATCTGCCGACAGACAGCGTGTTGTTGGCCGGTACGGAGCGTGTGTCGCCGGAGTTGGTGCGGCGGTGGGCGCCGGGTCGGCGGATGTTCAACGCGTACGGTCCGACCGAAGCCACGACGAACTCGACCCTGGGCCTGTGCGATCCGGCGAGCTCCATCGTGCCGATCGGCATCCCGGACCCGGGCACGAAGGCGTATGTGCTGGATGCGGGCCTGCGGCTGGTTCCTCCCGGCGTCGTGGGGGAGCTGTACCTCGCTGGTTCTGGTCTGGCGCGGGGGTATCTGGGGCGGGCAGGGTTGACGTCGGAGCGGTTCGTGGCGGATCCGTTCGGTGATGGCGGGCGGCTGTACCGCACTGGCGATTTAGTTCGCTGGCTGGCCGACGGTCGTCTGGTGTTCCTCGGTCGGGCCGATGACCAGGTCAAGATCCGTGGGTACCGGATCGAACTCGGTGAGATCGAATCGGTGCTCACCGAACACCCGCGGGTGGCGCAGTCGGTGGTGATCGCCCAGGACGGCCGCCTCATCGCCTACGCCGTGCCGGCGGCCGGCCGCGACGGCGAGTCGGAGCTGGAGCACGTCAACGAATGGCATGAGCTGCACGAGGACGTGTTCACCGGCGCCGAATCCGGTGGTATGGAGGAGAACTTCGCCGGCTGGAACTCCAGCTACAGCGGCTCCGAGATCCCCCTGGACGAGATGCGGGAGTGGCACGCGGCGACCGTCGAGCGGATCCTGTCGCTGCGGCCGAAGCGCGTGCTGGAGATCGGTGTCGGCAGCGGCCTGATCGTGTCGAAGGTCGCGCCCGAGGTCGAACAGTATTGGGGCGTCGACCTTTCCGAGAAGGCGGTCGACAATCTGCGGCGGGCGCTGCCGCCGGAGTTGGCGGACAAGGTGCATCTGGCCGCCCGGCCGGCGCACGATCTGGGGGGGCTGTCGGACGAGCCGTTCGACATGGTGATCATCAACTCCGTCGCGCAGTACTTCCCGAGCGCGGACTACCTGACCGACGTGATCGGGAACGTCGCCGCCCGGCTGGCCCCGGGCGGCGTGATCTTCCTCGGTGACATCCGGAATCTGCGGTCCCTCAAGGCTTTCCGGACGGCCACCGAGCTCAGGCACGGCCGCCGCACCATGGCCGCCGTCGAGCAGGCGATCGCCCGGGAGGGCGAGTTGGTGCTCGACCCGGACTTCTTCACCGGCTTCGACGGCCTGGACGACGTCGACGTGCTGGTCAAGCGCGGTGCGGCCCACAACGAACTGACCCGCCACCGTTATGACGTCGTCCTGCGCAAGGCCCCGTGCCGGGCAGTCGAAGAGCAGGTGATCGAGTTCAGTGATCTTGCTGCCGTGGAACGACTTCTGGTCGCCGACCGGCCGGCGCGGCTGCGCGTCACGGACGTGCCGGACGCGCGCCTGTCCGGCGAGCTGGCCGCGGTCCGCGCGCTGCACGAGGCAAACCCGGGTCTGGCTCTCACGGCGCTCGACGGTCGGGCCGGGATCGACCCGGAGGACCTGCACCGACTCGGCGAACGGGTGGGTGCCCGGGTGGCCGTCACGGTGACGGCCGAAGCAGGTTGGCTGGAGGTCGTCTTCTCGAAGGGGGAGGACGGCCCCGCCTACCGGCCGACGCAGGCCAAGACCCGGGCGAACAACCCGGCGGCCCGTCGGGGGACCGCAGGCCTGGTGTCGTCGCTGCGGGCGCATGTGCGGGATCGGTTGCCGCAGTACATGGTGCCGTCGGCGTTCGTGGTCCTGGACCACCTGCCGGTGCTGGCGTCGGGCAAGCTGGACCGCAACGCCCTGCCCCGGCCGGAGCAGCCCTCGGCCGGGCAGGGTCGCGCCGCCCGCAACCCCGTCGAGCAGCTGCTGTGCGAGCTGTTCGCCGACGTCCTGGACGTGCCCCGGGTCGGGCCGGACGACGATTTCTTCGACCTGGGCGGCCATTCGCTGACCGCGACCCGTCTGATCCAGCGCATCCGTTCCGCGGTCGGGGCCGAGGTGCCGGTGCGGGCCGTGTTCGACGCACCGACGGCCGCCGCCCTGTCGATTCAGCTGGCCGGCGCGGTGTCCGGTGTCGAGCGCCCGGCGCTGGTCCGCGTCGAGGATCGGCCGTCGCTGGTCCCGTTGTCCTTTGCACAGCAGCGACTGTGGTTCCTGCACGGGCTCGAAGGCGGGTCGGCGACCTACAACGTGCCGTTCGTCATGCGCCTGTCCGGTGAGCTGGACGTCGAGGCACTGCGCACGGCGCTCGGCGACGTGCTGGACCGGCACGAGGCGCTGCGCACGGTGTTCCCGACCGCGGATGGCGTTCCGCACCAGCATGTTCTGCCGTCGTCGCCGGTCGAGCTGGCCGTGCGGCCCATCGCCGAGTCCGAAGTGGACGCCGCGATCGACGACATCGTGCGCACGGTGTTCGATCTGGAGGCCGGCCCGGTTGTTCGGGCCGAGCTGTTGGCCGTCGACCAGCGTCGGCACGTCTTTGTGCTGGTGGTGCACCACATCGCTGCCGACGGATGGTCAATCGCCCCGCTGTGGCGGGACATCGCCACGGCCTACACGGCCCGCCGCCGCGACGACGTTCCACAGTGGACGCCGCTGCCCGTGCAGTACGTGGATTACACGCTGTGGCAGCGAGATCTGTTGGCCGCCGACGAAGCGGCCCAGCTGGCGTACTGGCGCAAGACACTGGACAGCCTGCCGGAGCGGATCGCGCTGCCGCTGGACCGGCCACACCCGGCCGTGTCCTCGTACCGGGGCGAGCACTTCACCTTCGTCTGGGACGAGGAGTTGCTGACCGGCCTGGCCGACCTCGCCCGGGTGTGCGGCTCCAGCGTGTTCATGGTCGTGCACGCCGGCCTGACGGCCCTGCTGTCCCGGCTCGGCGGCGGCGCCGACATCCCCATCGGCACGCCCATCGCCGGCCGCGCCGATCAGGCGCTGGACGACCTGGTCGGGTTCTTCGTGAACACGTTGGTGCTGCGGGTGAACACCGGCGGCGACCCGTCGTTCCGCGATCTCGTGGCCCGGGTCCGAGAGCGCGGTCTCGACGCCTACGCCCATCAGGACGTGCCGTTCGAGCGGCTGGTCGAGGCGTTGAACCCGACCCGGTCGCTGGCCTACCACCCGCTGTTCCAGACCATGTTGGCCTGGCAGAACACACCCGCGTCCGAGGTGGCGCTGCCCGGGCTGAGCGTCGCCGAGCAGCCGGTCGGCACCGGCACGGCCAAGTTCGACCTGTGGATCTCGCTGACCGAGCGGGCCGACGGCATCCACGGCCAGACCGAGTTCAACGCCGAGGTCTTCGACCGCGCCACCGTCGACGCGATCCTGGGCCGGCTGGTGGTGCTGCTGCGCCAGGTGGTGGCGAACCCGGAACGTCGCCTGAGCAGCCTCGATGTGCTCACCGCGGCGGAGCGGGACCGGCTGGAGACCGTGTGGTCCGGCGCTTCGGCCGAGGTGCCGACGGTGACCGTGCCGGAGTTGTTCGCGGCCCAGGTTGCGAGGACGCCTGATCATCCGGCGCTGTGGTTCGAGGGGGAGGAGCTCAGCTACGCCGAGCTCGATGCCGCCTCCGACCGGCTTGCGCACGCGCTGATCGCGCGGGGTGTGGGGCCGGAGCACGTGGTGGCGCTGGTGTTGCCGCGATCGGTGCACTTGGTGGTGTCGATCCTGGCCGTGCTCAAGGCAGGGGCGGCGTATCTGCCGCTGGACCCGGGCTATCCGGCCGAGCGCATCGAGTTCATGCTGGCCGACGCCACCCCGACGCTGGTATTGACAACAAGTGTTGTCGGCCTGTCCGGGGCTCTGGTGCTGGACGATCCGGCGTTGATCGACGAACTGGCCGGGCTGCCGGCGACGCCGGTCTCCACGGCCTTGAGGCCGGAGAATCCGGCGTATGTGATCTACACGTCGGGGTCGACGGGTAGTCCCAAGGGTGTGGTGGTGCCGCATTCCGGCATCGTGAACCGCCTGCTGTGGATGCAGGACGAGTACGGCTTGCGGGCCGATGATCGTGTGTTGCAGAAGACGCCGTCGAGTTTTGACGTGTCGGTGTGGGAGTTTCTGTGGCCGTTGATCGTCGGTGCGACCGAGGTGGTGGCGCGGCCGGAGGGGCACAAGGATCCGGCGTA
This sequence comes from Kutzneria sp. NPDC051319, assembly GCF_040682195.1. Classification (NCBI taxonomy): domain Bacteria; kingdom Bacillati; phylum Actinomycetota; class Actinomycetes; order Pseudonocardiales; family Pseudonocardiaceae; genus Kutzneria; species Kutzneria sp. NPDC051319. The sequence continues at coordinate 13,991 of NZ_JBFBAM010000039.1, forward strand.
TCTGGCGCGGTTGATCCGTGAGCAGCAGGTCACCACTGTCCACTTTGTGCCGTCGATGCTTCAGGTGTTCCTTCAGGAGCCGGCGGCAGCGGAGTGCACGAGCCTGCGGCGGGTGGTGTGCTCCGGCGAGGCGTTGCCGCCGGAGGCGGTGGCGCTTTTCCATCGGACGTTGAGGGCCGAGCTGCATAACCTATACGGCCCGACTGAGGCGTCGGTTGACGTGACGGCGTGGCATCTGACGACGGGTGAGCGGACTGTCCCGATTGGACGTCCGGTGTGGAACACCCGCACCTACGTCCTGGATGCGTCGCTGCAACCGGTGCCGCCGGGCACGCCGGGTGAGCTGTATCTGGCCGGTGTGCAGCTGGCCCGGGGGTATCTGGGTCGAGCGGCGTTGACGTCCGAGCGGTTCGTGGCGGATCCCCACGGCGCACCGGGTGCCCGCATGTACCGGACCGGCGACCTGGCCCGGTTCCGTACGGACGGGGTGTTGGAGTTCCTCGGCCGTGGGGACGAGCAGGTCAAGATCCGGGGGTTCCGGATCGAGCCTGGGGAGATCGCCGCGACGCTGGCCAGCCATGATGGTGTGGCCCACGCGGTTGTCATCCCGCGCGAGGACCGGCCCGGCGATGTGCGGCTGGTCGGCTACGTCGTCCCGGCGGCCGAGAACGCGGAGCCGGTCGAGCAGACCGAGCAGGTCGGCGAGTGGCGCGAGCTGTACGACTCCATGTACGCCACCGAGAGCGCTGACGGCGACGACTTCACCGGCTGGAACTCCAGCTACACCGGCGAGCCCATTCCGCTCGACGACATGCGGGAGTGGCGGGACGCGATCGTGGCCCGGATCGCCGAGCTGCGGCCGCGCCGGGTACTGGAGCTGGGCGTCGGCACCGGCCTGCTGCTGACCGAGCTCGCCCCGCACTGCGAAAGCTACTGGGGCACCGACTTTTCGGCCCAGGTCATCGCCTCGCTGGGCCGCCGGGTCGAGGCCAACCCCGCGCTGGCCGGCAAGGTCGAGCTCCGCACCGCCGACGCCGCCGACCTCTCGGCCCTGCCCCAGGGCTACTTCGACACCATCATCCTCAACTCCGTCGTCCAGTACTTCCCCAGCGGCACCTACCTGCTCAACGTGCTCCTCGGCGCCCTGGCCCTGCTTGCCCCCGGCGGCGCCGTGGTCATCGGCGACGTCCGTGACCTCCGCCAGGTCCGGGCCTTCCACACCGCCGTCGCCGTGGCCCGGGGCGAGGAAGACCGCATCGAACAGCGTCTGTTGCGCGAGAAGGAACTGCTCGTAGCGCCTGAGTTCTTCGCCGGCATCGAGGGCATTGCCGGCGCCGACATTCGGGTCAAGCGGGGCCGGGCGGTCAACGAGCTCACCCAGTACCGCTACGACGTCGTCCTGCACACCGACCCCCAGCGCGTCCGGCCGGTCACCGCAAACGCTTTCGTCTGGGGCACAGACGTATCCACGGTGAACGAGGTCGCCGCGCTGCTCGACAGCGGCACCGAACTCCGGATCAACGGCGCGCCCAATGCCCGCACCGCCAACGGCATCGACCCCGAAGACTGGTACCGCCTCGGCTCCAGCCTGGGTCGCCGCACTGCGGTGACCTGGTCCGAAGCCGGCGACGGCTCGGTCGACGTGGTGTTCGCGGCGGATGACCGCTTCCCCGTCGGCGCGTTCCGGCCCGGCGGTGAACGGCTGCTGTCGTACACCGGGAACCCCGGGCGATTCCGCCGAATCACGGGACTGACCACCCAGCTCCGGGCGCTGGCCGCGGAGCGGCTGCCCGAGCACATGGTGCCGTCGGCGATCGTGGTCCTGGACGCGCTGCCGGTGACGGCCAACGGGAAGCTCGATCGACGGGCGCTGCCGTCGCCGGATCCGGTGGCGGCGACCTCGGACCGGGAGCCGGCGAGCGCGGCCGAGCGGCAGCTGTGCGCACTGTTCGCGGAGATCCTCGGCCTGCCAAGGGTGGGCCCGGACGACAGCTTCTTCGAACTCGGTGGCCACTCGCTGCTCGCCACCCGGCTCATCGCGCGGGTGCGGGCCGAGTTCGGGGTTGAGCTGGAGGTGCGGTCGGTGTTCGAGACGCCGACCGCGGCGGGCCTGGCCGGCCGGCTGGGCACGGCGGGCATGGCCTCGCGTCCGTCGCCGACCCGGCGCGCAAGGCCGGAGCTGGTGCCGCTGTCCGGCGCCCAGCGTCGACTGTGGTTCCTCGACCAGTTCGAAGGACCGTCCGCCACTTACAACGTGCCGCTGATCATGCGACTCGAAGGCGACCTCGACATCGACGCGCTGGCCGTCGCACTGTCCGATGTGGTCGGTCGACACGAGGCACTGCGGACCCGGTTTCCGCAGCGCGACGGCATTCCGTATCAGGACATCCTGGACGATGCCAGCGTGACCCTGCGCCTGCGCGAGATCGCCCCGGAAGACTTCGACGAGGTGCTGACCGGTCTGGTGCGCGGGCCGTTCGACCTCGAACGACACGTGCCGATGCGTACGGAACTCCTGCGGCTGGGCGAGCGAGAACACGTGCTGGCCCTGGTGTTCCATCACATCGCCTCCGACGGTTGGTCGATGGCCCCGCTCTGGCGCGACATCGCCACCGCCTACACCGCCCGCCTCGACGGCCAGGCTCCACAGTGGACCGAGCTGCCCGTCCAGTACGCGGACTACACGCTATGGCAGCACGAACTGCTCGGCAGCGAGGACGACCCGGACAGTGTGCTGTCGGCGCAGCTGGACTACTGGCGTGACACGCTGGACGGTCTGCCGGAGCGGATCCAGCTGCCGCTGGACCGGCCGCACCCAGCGACCGCGACTTTCCGGGGAGAGCTGCACACCTTCGCCTGGGACGCCGACCTCCACGTCGGCCTGGCGGCCCTGGCCCGCGAGGCCGGGGCCAGCGTGTTCATGGTCGTGCACGCGGCACTGGCCGCGCTGCTCACGCGGCTGGGCGCCGGCACCGACGTGCCCATCGGCTCGCCCATCGCCGGCCGCACCGATCAGGCCCTCGATGAGCTGGTCGGGTTCTTCGTCAACACGTTGGTGCTGCGCATCGACACCGCCGGCGAGCCTTCGTTCCGCGAGCTGATCGGACGCGTGCGGGAGCGCAACCTCGACGCCTACGCCCATCAGGACGTGCCCTTCGAGCGGCTGGTCGAGGTGCTCAACCCGACCCGGTCGCTCTCGTACCACCCGCTGTTCCAGGTGATGATCGCCGGCCAGAACAATGCCCGCGCCGAGGTCGTGCTGCCGGGGCTGGCGATCAGCGGGGTCCCGGTGACCACCGGCACCTCCAAGTTCGACCTGTCGATCTCGCTGACCGAGCGGGACAACGGCATCGGCGGCGTGCTGGAGTTCAACACCGACGTCTTCGACGACACCGGGGCCAGTGCGATCCTGTGGCGGCTGGAAGTGTTGCTGCGGGCGGCACTGGCCGCGCCGGACCGTCCGATCGGCGCGCTCGACCTGCTGGCCGGCGACGAACGCGACCGGGTGTTGACGCAGTGGGCCGGCTGCCTCGACCCGGCCGGCACCGAGACGTTCCCGGGTCTGTTCGCCCGGCGCGTGGCCGAGGCGCCGGACAAGGTGGCGCTGGTCTTCGACGACGTCCAGTTGACCTACGCGGAGCTGGACGCGCGGGCGAACCAGTTGGCGCGCCTGCTGATCGAGCGCGGCGCTGGCCCGGAGCGGGTCGTGGGGCTCGCGGTGCCCCGGTCGGCCGAGATGATCATCGCCGAGCTGGCCGTGCTCAAGTCGGGGGCGGCCTATCTGCCGCTGGACGCCGACTACCCGGCCGACCGAATCGCGTTCATGGTCGAGGACTCAGCCCCGGTGTGCATCGTCACGACCACCGAGGTCGAAGCCAAGCTGCCGGCGGACGTGGTCCGCGTGTTCGTGAACGACCCAGCACTGGCTGATATGTCCACTGTGGATCCCGGGATCACCATTCGGCCGGAGAACGCGGCGTACGTGATCTACACCTCGGGCTCGTCCGGTCGCCCCAAGGGTGTTGTGCTGCAACACTCCGGCGTGACCAAGCTCGTCGCCACGCAGGTCGAGCGGTTCGGTGTCGGGCCGCGGAGCGTGGTGTTGCAGTTCGCGTCGCCGAGCTTTGACGTGGCGTTCTGGGATCTGTGCCTGGGGTTGTTGTCCGGTGGTCGGCTGGTGGTGGTGCCGACGGAGTTGCGGTTCCCAGGGGCAGGGCTGGTGGACTACGCGTTCGCCAACGACGTCAACTTCATGATCTTGCCGCCGGCTTTGCTGGCGGAGATGCCCGAGGAATTGGATCTGCCCCGGGACAGCGTGCTTCTCGCTGGCACGGAGCGTGTGTCGCCGGAGTTGGTGCGGCGGTGGGCGCCGGGTCGGCGGATGTTCAACGCGTACGGTCCGACCGAGGCGACGACGAACTCGACGCTGGGCTTGTGTGATCCCGAGAGCTCGATCGTGCCGATCGGCGTTCCCGATCCCGGCACGAAGGCGTATGTGCTCGATGCGGGCCTGCGGCTGGTTCCTCCCGGCGTGGTCGGCGAGCTCTACCTCGCGGGTTCTGGTCTGGCGCGGGGGTATCTGGGGCGGGCAGGGTTGACGTCGGAGCGGTTCGTGGCGGATCCGTTCGGTGATGGCGGGCGGCTGTACCGTACCGGTGACCTGGTGCGATGGCTGCCCGACGGCCGCCTGGTGTTCCTCGGCCGGGCCGATGACCAGGTCAAGATCCGCGGGTACCGGATCGAGCTCGGCGAGATCGAGTCCGTGCTGGTGGAGCACGAGCAGATCGGCCAGTCGGTGGTGATCGCCCAGGGCGGGCGGCTGCTGGCCTACGTGGTCCCGGCGGCCTCGCGCGACGAGGAGGCCGAGCTCAGCCACGTCGACGAATGGCATGAGCTGCACGAGGACGTGTTCGCCGATGCGGCCGCCGGTGGTATGGAGGAGAACTTCGCCGGCTGGAACTCCAGCTACGACGGCACCGCCATTCCCCTCGACCAGATGCGGGAATGGCACGCGGCGACCGTCGAGCGGATCTTGTCGCTGCGGCCGCGCCGGGTGCTGGAGATCGGCGTCGGCAGCGGCCTGATCGTGTCGCGGATCGCGCCTCACGCCGATGAGTACTGGGGCGTCGACCTTTCCGAGAAGGCGGTCGACAATCTGCGCCGGGCCCTGCCACCGGAGCTGGCGGCCAAGGTGCATCTGGCCGCCAGCCCGGCGCACGACCTCGGCGAGCTGCCGGAAGAGCCTTTCGACACGGTGATCATCAACTCCGTCGCACAGTACTTCCCGAGCACCGAGTACCTGGCCGAGGTGATCCGCACGGCCGGTGCGCACCTCCGTCCTGGCGGCGTGATCTTCCTTGGCGACATCCGGAACCTTCGCTCGCTCAAGGCCTTCCGTACCGGCACCGAGCTGCGCCAAGGCCGTCGCACCATGGCCGCCGTCGAGCAGGCGATCGCCCGTGAGGGTGAGCTCGTGCTCGACCCGGACTACTTCGCCGGGTTCGAAGGTTTCGACGACGTCGACGTCTGGGTGAAGCGGGGCCACGCCCACAACGAGCTCACCCGGCACCGCTATGACGTGATCATGCGCAAGGCCGCGAAGCCGGCCCCGGTCGAGGAACACGTCGCCTCCTTCGACACGATCGAGGACGCCAAACGTTTGCTGTCCGAGCGGCCGGGGCGTTTGCGCCTGACCGGTGTGCCCAACGCCCGGCTGTCGGGCGAGCTCGCGGCGATCACCGCGCTGGCCGTCGGCGACAACGAGACCGCGCTGTCCGCATTGGACGAACGAGACGGCGTGGATCCCGAGTCACTGCAAGCGCTTGCGGTGAGCCTCGGCTATCAGATGTATGCGACCGTCACGGCCGATGTCGGCCTTCTGGAGGTCGTGTTCACCACCGGTGCGCCGACTCGCATCCACCGGGCCCGGCCGGTCCGGGCCGCCCGCGCGGCTCTGGGCAACAACCCGGCCGGCCAGCGGGATCACAGCGCGTTGGTCGCCGCGCTGCGTGCCCATGTGCGAGATCGCCTGCCGCAGTACATGATGCCGTCGGCCTATGTGGTGCTGGACCGGCTGCCGCTGCTGGCGTCCGGCAAGTTGGACCGCCGGGCCCTGCCCAGCGCCGACGAGCGGGAGGCCGCCGCCGGCCGTGCGCCGCGGACCCCGGTCGAGGAGGTCCTCTGTGGACTGTTCGCCGAGGTCCTGGACGTCGCCTCGGTCGGTATCGACGACGACTTCTTTTCCCTGGGCGGCCATTCGCTGATGGCCACCCGCCTGGTGGCCCGGCTCCGTTCGGTGTTCGGTGTCGAGCTCCAGCTGCGGTCGGTGTTCGAGACCCCGACCGTGGCCGGTCTGGCCGGCCTACTGTCCACGGCGGACTCCGCAATGGCCCGGCCGGCGCTGGTCCGGGCCGACCCGCGGCCGGAGGTGCTGCCGCTGTCGTTCGCCCAGCAGCGCCTGTGGTTCCTGCACCGCTTCGAGGGCCGGTCTGCGACGTACAACATGCCGGCGGCGGTCCGGCTCAACGGTGACCTCGATGTGGCGGCGCTGCGGTTGGCGTTGCGGGACATCGTCGAGCGGCATGAGGCGCTGCGCACGGTGTTCCCCGAGATCGACGGCGAGGCCCGGCAGCTCGTCCTCGACGACGTCGACGTGCCGCTGCCCATCCGCGCGGTCACAGAGGGGAAGCTCGCCGATGCGGTGTCGGAGGCGGCGGCCACGGTGTTCCGGCTGGAGTCCGAGATCCAGTTCCGGGTGACGCTGTTCCGGCTGAGTGAGCGCGAGCACGTGCTGCTGATGATGTTCCACCATATCGCCGGCGACGGCTGGTCGATGGCCCCGCTGTGGCGGGACCTCGGCATCGCCTACACGGCTCGCAGCCGCGGTCATGCTCCACAGTGGACTCCGTTGCCCGTCCAGTACGTCGATTTCACGCTGTGGCAGCGGGAGGCCCTCGGCGACGCGGTGATCGAGCCGCAGCTGGACTACTGGCGTCGGGCGTTGGCCGGCCTGCCGGAGCGGATCGAGCTGCCGACCACCCGGCCGCATCCGGCGGTGTCGTCATACCAGGGCGAGCACTTCACGTTCGAGTGGGACGCCGAGCTGCACCGGGGCATCGCCGAGCTGGCGCTGTCCTGTGGCGCCACGGTGTTCATGGTCGTGCACGCCGCGTTGACGGCGCTGTTGTCCCGGTTGGGTGCCGGCAGCGACATCCCGATCGGCACGTCCGTCGCCGGCCGGACCGATGAGGCGTTGGACGAGCTCGTCGGCTTTTTCGTGAACATGCTGGTGTTGCGGGTCGACACCGGCGGCGATCCGTCGTTCCGCGACCTGCTGGCCCGGGTCCGCGACCGCAACCTCGATGCCCACGCCCATCAGGACGTGCCGTTCGAGCGGCTGGTCGAGGCCCTGAACCCGGTCCGGTCGATGACGCACCACCCGCTGTTCCAGACGATGCTGTCGTGGCAGAACAACGTCGTCGCGGACATCGACCTGCCCGGCCTGACGGCCGAGGAGGAGCCGGTCTCGACCGGCACTTCTCGCGCGGACCTGGTGTTTTTCGTCGGCGAGCGCCCCGGCCGGCTCACCGGCATCCGTGGCTCGGCCGAGTACAACAGCGACGTCTTCGACCGTGCCGACGTGGAAGCCCTGCTGGCCCGGCTGGTGTCGCTGCTGCGGCAGGTGGTCGCCGCCCCCGACAGCCGGCTTGGCGCGCTGGACGTCCTGACGGATTCTGAGCGAGACCGCCTGGACACCGTGTGGTCCGGTGAGGTGGCCGATGTGCCGGCGGTGACCGTGCCGGAGCTGTTCGCGGCGCAGGCCCTGCGGACGCCCAATCACCCGGCCTTGGTGTTCGAGGGGGAACAGCTCACCTATGTCGAGCTGGACGAGGCCTCGAACCGGCTGGCCCATGAGCTGATCGCGCGGGGTGCCGGGCCGGAACGAGTGGTGGCGCTCGTGCTGCCACGGTCGGTGCACCTCGTGGTGGGCATCCTGGCCGTATTGAAGGCAGGGGCGGCGTATCTGCCGGTCGACCCGGCCTATCCGGCCGAGCGCATCGAGTTCATGCTGGCCGACGCCCAGCCGGCCCTGGTGTTGACAACATCTGTTGTCGGCATTTCGGGCGCGCTGCTGCTGGACGATCTGGCCACTGCTTCAGGCCGGCCGACGGCGCCCGTGTCGACGGCCTTGAGGCCGGAGAATCCGGCGTATGTGATCTATACGTCGGGGTCGACGGGTCGTCCGAAGGGTGTGGTGGTGCCGCATTCGGGCATCGTGAACCGGTTGTTGTGGATGCAGGGTGAGTACGGCCTGCAGGCCGATGACAAGGTGTTGCAGAAGACGCCGTCGAGTTTTGATGTTTCGGTGTGGGAGTTTCTGTGGCCGTTGATCGTTGGTGTGACCGAGGTGGTGGCGCGGCCGGAGGGGCACAAGGATCCGGCGTATCTGGCGCGGTTGATCCGTGAGCAGCAGGTCACCACTGTCCACTTTGTGCCGTCGATGCTTCAGGTCTTCTTGCAGGAGCCCGGGGCGGCTGAGTGTGTGAGTCTGCGGCGGGTGGTGTGCTCCGGTGAGGTGTTGCCGCCGGAGGCGGTCGCGTTGTTCCATCGGACGCTTTCTGCGGAACTGCACAATCTGTATGGTCCGACTGAGGCGTCGGTTGACGTCACGGCGTGGCATTTGAAGACGGCTGAGCGGACTGTCCCGATTGGACGCCCGGTGTGGAACACCCGGGCTTATGTCCTGGACGGGTCGCTGCGGCCGGTGCCGCCGGGTACGCCGGGTGAGCTGTATCTGGCTGGTGTGCAGTTGGCCCGTGGGTATCTGGGGCGTGCGGCGTTGACGTCCGAGCGGTTCGTGGCGGATCCCCATGGCGTACCGGGTGCCCGCATGTACCGCACTGGCGACCTGGCTCGCTTCCGTACGGACGGGGTGTTGGAGTTCCTTGGGCGTGGGGACGAGCAGGTCAAGATCCGGGGGTTCCGGATCGAACCCGGTGAGATCGAGGCCGTGCTGGTCCAGAACCCGGCCGTCGCCCACGCCATTGTCATCCCGCGCGAGGACCGGCCCGGCGACGTGCGACTCGTCGGCTATGTCGTGCCGGCTGCCGACGCCCATGCCGAGACCGAGGAACAGGTTGGCGAGTGGCGCGAGCTGTACGACTCCATGTACGCCACGCCCGTGCCGGACGGCGACAACTTCATCGGTTGGAACTCCAGCTACACCGGCGAACCCTTGTCGCTCGCGGAGATGCGCGAGTGGCGGGACGCCGTGGTGGCCCGTATTCGCGAGCTGCGACCCCACCGCGTCCTGGAAATCGGAGTCGGCACCGGTCTGCTACTCACCGAGCTGGCCCCCGAGTGCGAAAGCTACTGGGGCACCGACCTTTCCGGCGAGGTCATCGCCGCCCTCGGCCGCCGCGTCGCCGCCGACCCGGCGCTGGCCGGCAAGGTCGAGCTCCGCATCGCCGAGGCCGCCGCGCTCGGCGACTTTCCCACTGGCTTCTTCGACACCATCGTGCTCAACTCTGTCGTCCAGTACTTCCCCAACGGCGCCTACCTGCTTGACGTGCTTCGTAATGCCCTGTCCCTCCTCGCCCCCGGCGGCGCCGTGGTCATCGGCGACGTTCGTGACCTCCGTCAGGTCCGGGCCTTCCACACCGCCGTCGCCGCAGCCCGCGGCGACGAGCGCCTGATCGAGCAGCTCCTCATGCGCGAAAAGGAACTCCTCGTCGCCCCCGAGTTCTTCGCCGGCATCGACAACATCGCCGGCTCCGACATCCGGGTCAAGCGGGGCCGGGCGGTCAACGAGCTCACCCAGTACCGCTACGACGTCGTCCTGCACACCGACCCCCGCCGCGTCCAACCCGTCACCGCCAATGCCCTCGCCTGGGGCGCCGATGTGTCCACAGTGGAACAGGTCGCCGCACTCCTCAACGAAGGCACCGAGATCCGCGTCAACAACGTGCCCAACGCCCGCATTGCCGACGGCACCGACCCTGAGGACTGGTACCGGCTCGGCGATCGCGTGGGTCGGCGAACCGTGGTCACGTGGTCGGCAACTGGCGACGGCTCAGTGGATGTGGTGTTCGCGGCGGATGAGCGGTTCCCGGTGAATGCCTTTGCGCCGGGGACCGAACAGCTGCTGTCGTACACGAGAAACCCGGGGCGATTCAGGCGCGTGGCGGGGCTGGCGGCGGAGCTGAGGGCCAGGGTGGGGGAACGGCTGCCGGAGCACATGGTGCCGTCGGCGATCGTGGTGCTGGAGCAGATTCCGCTGACCGCCAACGGAAAACTTGATCGGCGGGCGTTGCCGGCGCCGGCGGTGCACATGACGGACCGGGCGCCGAGGACGCCGGTGGAGCAAGCGCTGTGCGAGCTGTTCGCGGATGTCCTTGGGGTGCCGGCGGTGGGAGCGGACGACAGCTTCTTCGACCTGGGCGGGCACTCGCTGCTGGCGACCCGGCTGGTCAGCCGGATCCGGGCGATGCTGGGGGTGGAAGCGCAGATCCGGACGGTGTTCGACGCGCCGACGCCGGCCCGGCTGGCGGAGCTGCTGGACGCGGGCCGGGAGCGGCGGCGGGCGCTCACGCGGGTGGCGCGGCCGGAGGTGCTGCCGCTGTCCTTTGCGCAGCAGCGGCTCTGGTTCCTCGACCGGCTTGACGGCCTCAACCCGACGTACAACATCGCCTGGGCGTGGGAGCTGAACGGACCGGTCGACACGGGTGCGCTGATGCAGGCGCTGGCCGATGTGGTCGCCCGGCACGAGATCCTGCGCACGATCATCGTCGAGGAGAACGGCACGCCGAGGCAGGTCGTGCTGGACGAAGCGATCCCGGTGCTGGAAACCGAGACAGTGCGCGAAGAACAGCTCACCGAGCGGGTAGCGGCAGCGGCGAGCTACTGCTTCCGGCTGGACGCGGAGATCCCGATCCGGGCCAGCCTGATCTCGACCGGACCGCGACGGCACGTGATTATGCTGCTGGTTCACCACATTGCCGGCGACGGCTGGTCGATGTCCCCGCTCAAGCGAGACCTGGACACCGCCTACACCGCCCGCCGCGGCGGACAGGCTCCACAGTGGACTCCGCTGCCCGTGCAGTACGTGGACTACACGCTGTGGCAGCGCGAAGTCTTCGGTCGGACCGACGATCCGGACAGCCTGCTCGGTCAGCAGGCCGCGTTCTGGCGGGACACCCTGGCCGGCATCCCCGACGAGCTCACGCTGCCGGCGGACCGGCAACGCCCGGCCCGCGCCACCAACCGCGGCGGCGTGGTGCCGTTCACCGTGCCGGCGGAGGTGCACCGAAGGCTCCGCGAACTCGCGAACGGCAGCGACACCAGCACGTTCATGGTGTTGCAGGCGGCGCTGGCCGCCCTGCTGACCCGGCTCGGCGCGGGGACCGACATTCCGCTCGGCACGCCCGTCGCCGGCCGCACCGATCACGCGCTGGAGGATCTGGCCGGGTTCTTCGTCAACACGCTCGTACTGCGCACGGACACCGAGGGCGATCCGACATTCCGCCAGCTGCTGTCCCGAGTGCGGGAAGCCGACCTGGCCGCCTACGCGCACCAGGACCTGCCGTTCGAGCACCTGGTCGAAGTGCTCAACCCGCCGCGCTCGCTGGCCCGGCACCCGCTGTTCCAGGTCATGCTGGCCGTCTACCATGCCAACGGCGGGCCGGAGCAGCTGCTGGGCCTGCCGGCGTCCTGGCGGGACACGGGCCTGCGGCAGGCCAAGTTCGACCTGTCCTTCGACATGATCGAGACCGCCGGCTCGGACGGCATCGACGGCGAGCTGGAGTACAGCCTCGACCTGTTCGACGAGGCGACCGCCCGGAGCCTCGGGCAACGCCTGGTCCGGCTGATGACCGCCGTCGTGGCCGATCCGGATCGGCCGCTGAGCCGCATCGATGTGCTGGAAACCGATGAACGGCAACAGATCCTGCACGAGTGGGGCGTCGGCGAGCGGCTCACCATGACCTCGCCGACGGTCGTGGACCGGCTCGCCGCGCAGGTTGCCGCCACGCCCAAGGCGATCGCCCTGAGCGACGCCAACGGCAGCACCACCTTTGCGGAGTTCGCGGCAACGACCGACCGCCTCGCCCGCTGGCTCACCAGCCACGGTGCCGGCCCGGAAGTCGTTGTGGCGCTGGTGTTGCCGCGTTCCGCCGCCGTGGTCGAGGCGATCTTCGGCGTCTTCAAGGCGGGTGCGGCCTACCTGCCGGTGGACCCCGACCAGCCGGTCGAACGCCTCGCCGCGCTGCTGGACGATGCCGATGCAAAACTGGTCATCACCACCCGCGGGCTCGCGGATCGACTGCCTGGCCGGCAAGTCCTGTTCGTTGAGGACATTGTGGACAGTGACGCCGTCCTCACGCCGCCGTCCCCCGGGAACCCCGCCTATGTGCTCTACACGTCCGGTTCGACGGGCAAGCCCAAGGGCGTGGTGATCCCGCACGCCGGGCTGGTGAACCTGTTCCACAGCCACCGCGAAACCCTCTACCGCCCGGCCGTGGCCAAGGCCGGCGGGCGACAGCTGCGGGTCGGGCACGCCTGGGCGTTCTTCTTCGACGCCTCCTGGCAGCCGCAGCTGTGGATGCTCGACGGGCACGAGGTGCACGTCGTCGACGACGACACCCGCCGCGACCCGGACCGGCTGGCGGCGGTGGTGATCGACCGCCGGCTCGACTTCATCGAGCTCACCCCGTCGCACTTCGCCCAGCTCGCCGCCGCCGGCGTGATCAAGGACGGCAAGTGCTCCCTCGGCGCGATCGGCGTCGGCGGCGAGGCCGTTCCGCAGCCGCTGTGGGAGACCTTCCAGTCGTTGGCCGGCACGGAGTCGTACAACCTGTACGGCCCGACCGAGGCCACTGTCGACGCCCTCGTCGGCCGGATCCGGGACTCCGAACGGCCCGTGGTCGGCCGCCCGGTCGCCAATGCCCGCGCCTACGTCCTCGACGATCACCTGAACCCGGTGCCGGTCGGCGTCCGGGGCGAGCTCTACCTTGCCGGCGCCGGGCTGGCCCGCGGCTACCTCGGGCGGCCGGAGCTCACCGCCGAGCGCTTCGTGGCCGATCCCTTTGGTGCGCCAGGGGATCGCATGTATCGCACCGGCGACCTCGCCCGCTGGACGCCCGACGGTCAGGTCGACTACCTCGGTCGCGGCGACGACCAGGTCAAGATCCGCGGCTTCCGCATCGAACCCGCCGAGATCGAGACCGCTCTCGTGCGGCTGCCGGAGGTCGACCAGGCCCTCGTGATCGTTCGCGAGGACCGCCCGGGGGACAAGCGCCTCGTCGCCTACACCACCCCGGCCGGTGTTGACCCGCAGGAACTCCGCCGGGCGTTGTCCCGCTCGTTGCCGGAGTACATGGTGCCCGCGGCGATCGTGCCGTTGGACGCCTTCCCCGTCACCCGCAACGGCAAGCTCGACCGCGCCGCCCTACCCGTGCCCGAACTCAGTTCCGCCGGCCGTCAACCGGCCACGCCGGTGGAAGGCGCCCTGTGCGAGGTCTTCGCCGAGGTGCTGGGGCTGGAGTCCGTCGGCGCCGACGACGACCTGTTCTCCCTCGGCGGTCACTCGATGCTGTTGGTGCTGCTGCGCAACAGGATCGCCGAGCGGGTGGGGGTGGACGTCCCGATCGCCGAGTTCTTCCGTACGCCGACGGCCGCGGGGTTGGCGGCGTCGGTGGAGGAAAGCCAATGACCCGCGGCGAGGTCTCCATCACAGCCGGCTCATCTCCTCCCCACGGTTGCCGCAGGTCAGCCCGCCAAATAAGGTATGCCTAACCTAAGATCTGGCCGAGAGGTGAACATGTCCGTGTTTCAAGGCGCCGGCGGGCTGAGCAGGCGTGGATTCCTGATCGGGGCGGGCGGTGTCGCGGCGACCGTGGTGCTGGCCGCGTGCGGCAACGGCAACGGCGGGGGAGCGGCGGCGTCGACGGGGCCATGGGAGTTCACCGACGACCGAGGCCAGAAGATCACCCGCGACCGGCGCCCGACCCGGGTGGTGGCCTACGTCAGCTCGGCCGCCCCACTGTGGGACTACGGCGTGCGTGCCATCGGCGTCTTCGGGCCGCAGAAGACCGCCGACGGCAAGAAGGAGATCCAGGCCGGCAACATCGACCTGGCCGCCGAGACCTCCGTCGGCAACGCCTGGGACGACTTCAGCCTGGAGAAGTTCGCGGCGCTCAAGCCGGACCTGGTCGTCACCGGCCTGTCCGGGGCCAAGCCGACGGACCTGTGGGTGATCCAGAACGACCTCATCGGCAAGGTGGAGAAGGTCGCGCCGATCGTGGCGCTGTCGGAGTACAAGGTCACGCTGCCCAAGGTGATCCAGCGCTACGAGCAGCTCGCCGTGGCGCTGGGCGGAGACGCCAACTCGCCGACCATCACCAAGGCCAAGGCCGACTTCCAGCAGGCCTCCGACGACCTCAAGGCGGCCGTCAAGTCCAAGCCGGGCCTGAAGGTGCTGGCCGTGTCCAGCGACAAGGACAACCTGTACGTCTGCAAGCCGGAGTTCTTCGCCGACCTGTCCTACTACCGCGACCTCGGCCTCGACCTGGTCAACGGCTCCGGCCCCGACGACTACTTCGAGACGCTGAGCTGGGAGCAGGCCGGCAAGTACCCGGCCGACCTGATCCTGTCCGACAGCCGCACCTTTGCCCTGTCCAAGCAGCAGCTGGCGCAGATCCCGACGTGGGCCCAGCTGCCGGCGGTCAAGGCCGGCGCGGTCGCCGACTGGTCGACCGAGCCCCGCTTCAATCCCGTGCTGGCGACCCCGGTCATCCAGAAGCTGACCGAGGTCGTCAAGGCCGCCCGCACCGACATCGCCGCCTGAGGAGACCGCCATGACGAACCCGTTCGAGGATCAGGACGGCACCTATCTGGTGCTGGTCAACGCCGAGAACCAGCACAGCCTGTGGCCCGTGGCAATCGACGTGCCGGCGGGCTGGACCGTGACTTTCGGCCCGGATGCCCGGCAGGCCTGCCTCGACCACGTGGAGGCGAACTGGACCGACATGCGGCCGAAGTCCCTGGCCGACGCGATGGATTCGTAGCTATTCCGCGTTGGCCTCGCGCCAACTGGCCGGACGACCCGCCGGGAGAATCCCTCCCGGCGGGTCGTCGTGACGTGAAGGCGGCTTTCCTACACTCCGAGTGGAGGAAAGCCCCCTTCCGAACTTCAGGCCCTTTGCCCCGACCATGCGGCCCAGAGTGTCGAATACCGGCCACCGGCGGCCACCAAATCCTCGTGAGTGCCGGTTTCCACGACCGCGCCGGCGTCGAGCACGACAATGCGATCGGACGCCGCGGCCTGGGTGAGCCGGTGGGCCACGACCAATGCGGTGCGGCCTTGCAAAGCGGCGGCGGCGGAGGCCTCGAGAACACGCGACCCGGCGCTGCCGGCATCGGCCGTGGCCTCGTCGAGGATGGCGATGGGCGGGTCGGCCAGCACGAGACGCACCAGGGCCAGCTGCTGGGCCTGGGTCACGGTGAGCTGGTGGCCGCCCTCGCCGACCACGGTGGCGAGGCCCTCGGGCAGACCGTCCACCCAGGACAGTGCGCCGACCGTCGTGAGGGCGTCGCGGAGCTCGGCGTCGGTGGCCGACGGCCGGGCCAGCCGCAGGTCCTCGGCCAGCGGACCGGCGAAGACGTGCACCTCCTGGCTGATCAGCGCCACGGTGCGGCGGATGCCGTCGGGGCCGAGATCCTCCAGCGGCACGTCGCCGAGCGTGATCGACCCGGCGGTCGGCTGGTGGATGCCGGCGATCAGCTTGGCCAGCGTGGTCTTGCCGGCGCCGCTCGCGCCGACGAGTGCCACCCGCTCGCCCGGGGAGACGGCGATGTCCACGTCCCGCAGCACCGGATGACCGTCCACATAGGAGAAACCGGCGCCCGCGGTCTTCACCGAGGCGTCGACGGGCCGAGCCGGCTCGTGGGGCTCCTCGGACGGTGGAAGATCGGCCACGCCGATCAGCCGGGCCAGGCTGGCGTTGGCCGCCTGCGCATCGTCGACCAGGGCCAGCGCGGTGGTGATCGGCCCGAACAGGCTGTGGAAGTACAGCGCGGCGGCGGTGGCCACACCGACGGTCGCCAGGTTGGCGCCGACCAGCACGAAACCCACCGCCAGCACGGCCGACAGACCGACGAACTCGGCCAGGTTCAGCCGCGCGTAGAACCGCGTGACCAGCCGGATCCCTTGCAGCGCAAGGTTGACGGCGCCTTCGGACCGCTCCCGTACCCGTGCCAGATGTGTGTCGGACAGCCGGAAGGCCCGTACGGTCCGTGCGCCGCCGATCGTGTCCAGCAGCTGCTGTTGTTGCGTGCCAACGGCTTCGCGCTGGCTGGCGTACAGCGGCTTGGCCCGCGGCACGTACCACCGCACGGTGTGCAGCTGCACCGGCACGGCCACCAGCGCCGCCAGCAGGAACCGCCAGTCCAGCACCGCCAGTGCGCCGAGGGTCAGCACGACCGTCAGCACCGACCGGCCCAGCTCCGGCAGCGCCTGCCGCACGGCATCGGCGACCACCGACACGTCATTGGTGACCCGGGTCGTGAGGTCGCCGGAACCGGCCTTTTCCAGCTGGTCCAACGGCAAACCGAGGGCACGGGCGACGAACCGCTCCCGCAGCTCGGCCAGGATCGTCTCGCCCAGCCGCGCCACCAGTGACAGGCCGACGGCGGTCGCTGCCGCGCCGGCCACGGCGACCAGCACCAACTCCACCACCGGCGTCACCAGCTCGACCGCCGGCCGGCGGCTCGCGACCAGGTCGATGATCCGGCCGAGCAGGGGAGCGGTGAGCAGCCCGATCGCCGTGGCGGCGATCAGCATGGCGAACGCGACGGCGGTGCGGCCCTTGGCCCGGCCGAGCAGTTCGCCGACGACGGCCCGAACGCGATGGCCGTCGGCCACGGGAAGAAGGTGACGGGTCACGCCAGCACCGCCGCTCGGTAGTCGGCCCGCGCCGCGAGAACGGCGTGGCTGCCCTGTTCCACTATTCGGCCGTCATCGAGCAGCACGACCCGATCGGTGGCCGCGAGCAACGCCGGGCTGGTGGTCACGATGATCGTCGTGCGACCGCGCCGCAGCTCGGAAAGACCGGCCGCGATCCGGGCCTCGGTGACGGTGTCGACCGCGGTGGTCGGGTCGTGCAATACCAACACCGGGGCGTCCACGGCCAGCGCCCGGGCCAGCGCGACTCGCTGCCGCTGCCCGCCGGACAACGACCGCCCGCGCTCGGTCACGGCCGTGGCCACGCCGTCGGGCAGCGCGCTGGCCACCTCGTCGACAGCGGCCGCGGTGAGCGCCTCGTCCACGCGCGGCCCGGCCGAGATGTTCTCGGTGATCGTGCCGGGGAACAGATCCGCGTCGTGCGAGGCGACGAGAACCACCTCGCGCACCCGACTCGGATCCACAGTGGACAGATCGACCGAGTCCACCGACACCGTGCCCCGCGTGGGATCGACGCTGCGGCCGAGGCAGTCGAGCAGATCGGTGGCGGCGGCCGGATCCGTCGCGACCACGCCGAGCAGCTCGCCCGGCCGGGCCTCGAACTCCACGTCCCGCAACGCGCCCCGGCTCAACGCCCGCACCCGGACGTGACCGGTGGACGGCGTCGGCAGGTCGCCGGAGCCGGCCTCGACCGCGGGCGGCGCGTTCAGCACGTCCGCGACGCGCCCGGCCGACGCACGGGCCTGAGCCAGCTCGCCGTTGACCCACGAGAAGATGGAGAACGGCGTGATCATGTACTGGGCCAGCCCGACCGCGGCGACCAGATCGCCGATGGTGATCGACCCGGCGGCGGCCAGATTGCCGCCGACCAATGCGACCACGGCGATGAAGATGCCGGTCAGCGCCAACAGCGCCCCGTTGTGCCAGGCCTGCGCGCGTGCGGCGCGAAGCGTTGCCCGCAGCGAATCCTGGCTGGTCCGGCGGTACCGCTCGACGGCGGCGCGCTCGGCGCCGACGCCCTTGAGCACCCGCAGCCCGGCGACCAGGTCGGCCGCGACGCCGGAGGCGAACGCCGACCGCTCCTGCTCCGCCTCGCTGCGGCGCTCCAGCGGCTTCCCGACCAGATGCGCGATGTACAGGATCGGCGGCGT
Organism: Kutzneria sp. NPDC051319; assembly: GCF_040682195.1. Classification (NCBI taxonomy): domain Bacteria; kingdom Bacillati; phylum Actinomycetota; class Actinomycetes; order Pseudonocardiales; family Pseudonocardiaceae; genus Kutzneria; species Kutzneria sp. NPDC051319. The sequence continues at coordinate 32,099 of NZ_JBFBAM010000039.1, forward strand.
GCCCAGCAGCACCAGCAGCCCGAGCGGGACCGACCGGGTCAGCAGCACGATCGCCGTCACCAGCAGGCCGGCCAGACCGGCGACCCCGTACGGCAGCACGCCATTGATCGTGCCGACCCGCTTGGCGTCCGAGGTGCCGATGCTGACCAGCTCACCGGCGAGATTGCCGGCTTCGGCCCCGCCGCCCGGGTGCAGCACCCGGCGGGCGACGTCCAGCCGCAGCTCATGGGCGGCCTGCTCGGCGGCGCGCTCGCCGAACCGCGCGCCCCACCGGTAACTGGTGGACAACCCGGCGAACAGCAGCGCGAGCACCACCAGCCAGAGCACCAGCGTCATCGCGCCCGCGCCGGCCACCGCCTGGTCGATCACCACGCCGATGACCACCGGCACCAGCGCCTCGCCGCTTTGGTGGCCGGCGGTCAGCACCGACGCCGCCGTCACCAGCCGTCGTTGTCCGGCGATCGAACGGCGGAGGACGTCCCGTCCGGTCGTGCTCACCAGCGCCTCCCTTGCCCGTAGGTAAGGTAAGGCTAGACTAAGTACGGCGAGCTTTGGCGGGGGCGGGGATTTCGAGGGTGCAGGGGGTGGAGCCCGCCCTGCCTTGGGGGTGTGGGGCGCGAGCCCAGAGCACCATGAGAGAGGGGTGTGCCAGCGCTTTCCGCTGGCCCACCCCACCCGTCAACGTGCTCTCAATGCGCGGCCTGGAAACGAGCGACCAGGTCGGACGGGATGCGGCCCCGATCGGAGATCTGCGCGCCCTGGCTGCGCGCCCATTCGCGGATGGCCTGGTTCTGCGCCTTGTCACCGGTGCGACCGGCGGGCTTGCCGATCGTCGCCCGCTGCTTGCGGCCGCCCACCCTGCGTGCGTTGTCCACATAGGTCGACAGCGAATCGCGGAGTCGTTTTGCGTTCGCCGACGACAGATCGATGCTGTACTCGACGCCGTCGAGGCCGAATGCGACGCTCTCCGCGGCAACGCCGCCGTCCATATCGTCGACGAGTTCGACGATCGTCTTCTGTGCCATCGTTGCTCCACCTGACGTACGACCTATTTACCGGGCTCATTCCCACCGTATCGCATGCATGGCGGTTTTGGCGGGGTGGCGCGCGCCGAATACCTCGGATAGGTGCATGTGCGTGTCACTTGTTATGCGCCATTCGATGCCCCTTATTGCCGCCGGCAGGTCGCTCGACTATGTTGGTATACCAGATACCAACGAGAGAGGGTTGTCATGCTCGAGGACGTCAAGCGGGCGCTGCGCTCCGTGGTGATGATCACCGTCACCCCGTTCGACGCGGCCGGAGAGGTGGACGGCCCCGCTTACCGGTCGGTGCTGCGCCGCACCCTCGACGCGGGGATCGACGTGGTCACGCCGAACGGCAACACCAGCGAGTTCTACTCGCTCACCGCCGCCGAACGGGACCACGCGCTGGACCTGACGGTGGCCGAGGCCGCCGGCCGGGCGCTGGTCGTCGCCGGGGTCGGCTACGACGTGCGGACCGCCGCCGACTCGGCGCGCACGGCCCGGGCGGCCGGGGCGCAGGCGATCATGATCCACCAGCCGGTGCACCCGTACCTGTCGGCCGAAGGCTGGGTCGACTACCACCGGGCCGTCGCCGACGCCGTGCCGGAGCTGGGCGTCGTCTGCTACCTGCGCAGCCCACACATCCCGGCCGGCGCGCTGGCCGAACTGGCCCGCGTCGCCCCCAACTTCGTCGGCGTCAAATACGCCGTGCCGGACCCGGTGGCCTTCGGCCAGGCCGTCACGGTCGTCGAGGACGCCGCCGGCGTCGACCGGCTGATGTGGATCTGCGGGCTGGCCGAGACCTGGGCCCCGTTCTTCTGGCCCGTCGGCGCCCAGGGCTTCACCTCGGGCCTGGCCAACGTGACCCCCGGCCTGTCGCTGGAGCTCCTCGCCGCCCTCCAGGCCGGCGACCGGCCCGCCGCGACCGCGCTGTGGCGCCGGCTCAAGCCGTTCGAGGACCTCCGCGCCGCCAAGGGCAGCGCCGACAACGTCACCGTCGTCAAGGAAGCCCTGGCCCAGCTCGACCTGTGCACCCGCACCGTGCGGCCACCGATCAGCGAGCTGCCCACGGCCGGCCGGGCCGAGGTGTCGGCCTGGCTGAAGTCGGTGGGCTAGCCGTTCTTGCTGCGGCGAAAGGAGAATCGCGGCCGGCGCGGCTCCGGAGCCTGAGCCGGCACGGGTTCCGGGATCGGGGCCGCCGGCTCCGGGGCGGCGGGCTTCTCGGTGAACAGGCTGATTCCGCCGTGAATGGTGTCGGCCTGGATCACCCGGCCGTTGACGTCGCCGATGACGGTGTTGTTCGCCTTCGGCCGCGACGGCTTCGGGCCGAACAGCACCTCAGGCCACAGTGCTTCGAGCTGGTCGGCGAAGTCTTCGCTTTCCTCGTAGGCGGCGCCGAGCCCCGCGGCCAACGCCTCGCCCAACCGATGTCTGTCGACGCCCGCTCTGGCCGCGTCCAACGCCTCCGACAGCGCGGGCACGGCTCGGACCAGCTCTTCGAGGCGGCCCAGGGCCGCCGAATCTTTTGCCCCGTGGTTGACCAACTCGGCCGCGACGGACAGCATCCACATGTCACTCATGATCGAACCCCCCTTGGTCGAGGGGCCAATCTAGCCGACGACCTCCACCGCGCGCTGCCCCGACAGCTCGATGTGTTGCCGCGTCAGGCGTTGCGCCGAATCGGCGTCGCCCGCCTCGACGGCTTTGAGGATGCGCTCGTGCTCCACGTGCTCCTCGCGCCAGGTGGGCCAGTGCGGCCACAGCAGGCTGACGGCGGCCAGGGCGGCCAGATCCCGCACGCTGTCCAGCGTCGTGATCACGAACTCGTTGCCGCAGCCGGCATACAGCGCGCGGTGGAAGTCCCGGTTGGCCACGCTCAGCTCGCCGTGGTCGACGTTGTCGAGATTGGCGGCCGACCGGGCCAGCGCCGCCCGCGCCTGGGCCACCTGAAGGGGCAGACCCAGCCGAGTCGTGGCGGCCACCGCCCAAGGCTCCAGCAGCAGCCGCACTTCCTGGATCTTGCGCAGGTCGTCGCCGTCCAACAGCCGCACCGACGTGCCGCGGCTGGGCGTCAGCACGACCAGGCCGCCGGCCGCCAGCATGATCAGCGCTTCCCGCACCGGCGTCTTGGACACGCCCAGCTCGGCGGCCAGCCGCCGCTCCACCAGCGTGTCCCCGGGCCGGATGCGGCCGGCCAGGATCGCCGACCGGATCGACTCCGCCACCAGATCGGCGCGGCTGGACACCGGGCTGAGCGGGCTCAGCCCGAGCGACGGCAGCGTCGGACGGGGCTCGGACACCTCAGAACCGGAGCAGCCGCTTGCGCCGGGTGGCCAGCGCCTGCACGGCCCGCTTCCGCTCGTCCCGCAGCTTCTCGATCACCGGGATGTCCAGCGGCGCCAGCGGCTCGCCGACCGCCCAGCTCAGCAGCAGGTCCGCGAACGCCGGGTTGCGGGCCAGCACCGGGCCGTGCATGTACGTGCCGACGACGCGGCCGGCGTAGGCCCCGTCGCCGCCGTCGCCGTTGCCGGTCCCGTAGACGACCTTGGACAGCGGCCGCGCCTGCGGCCCCACCTGGGTGTGCCCCTGGTGGTTCTCGAAGCCGGTCATCGACGCCTGCAGCAGCGCCGGGTCCGGCGTGGTCAGCAGCTCGCCGACGGCCCGCGCCCCGGTGCCGGCCGTGGTCCGCACGTCCAGCAGACTCAGGCCCCGGTGCGTGACGCCGTCGGTGCCGGTGAAGTCGTGGCCCAGGATCTGCAGGCCGGCGCAGATGGCCAGCACGACAGCGCCGCGCGAGGCCGCCTCCTGCATGCCGGGATTGGCGGTCAGGTGCGCGACGGCCAGCGTCTGCGCCCGGTCCTCGCCGCCGCCGAGCAGGTAGAAGTCCAGCGAGTTGGGCACGGTCTCGCCGACCGCGAGGTCCACGATCTCGGACCGGTACCCGCGCCACTCCAGCCGCTTGCGCAGCACGGTGGCGTTGCCCGAGTCGCCGTAGGTGCCCAGCACGTCCGGCAGCACCAGGCCGATGCGCACGACAGAGTCACGAACCATTGCTCAACCCCGACTTCAGGTCCCGGAACGCGGTGTAGTTGGCGACGAGCTCGACCGCGCCGGGCGCCACCGAGTCGATCGCCTGGTACGGGTCGGGCACGTGGGTGTGCTTGACGTCGGCGTAGGTCAGCCGCACCGCGAGGTCGGCCGACCGCTCGCCGGTGGCGATCACCGTGCGGCCCTGCAGCCGTTCGAACGGCACGTCCCACAGCCAGGACTTGTCCCGGCCGTCGGCCTCGCGGCCGTTGATCGCGATGATCACCGGGTGGTCCGGGCTCTTGGCCAGCAGCGGCAGCGTCTCGGCCCAGCCGGCCGGGTTCTTGGCCAGCAGCAGCCGCACCACCCGCTCGTTGCGGGTCAGCGTGGTGTAGCGGCCGCCGACGCCGGTGATGGTGCGGATCCGCTCCAGCGCCGGCCGCAGCGGCACACCCAGGTGGCTGGACGCGGCCAGGGCCAGGGTGGCGTCGGCCTCGTTGGCGCTGCCCGGCAGGCGCAGGGCCAGCTCGAAGGACTCGCCGGTCGGGCTGGTCATCTTGCCGTCGACGACCGACCAGGTCGGCGTCGGACGGGCGAAGCCGCAGTCGCAGTACCAGTCGGTGGCGCCGCCGTGCACCCGCATGCCGCAGCGCGGGCACGAGGTCGAGTCGCCGCGCCAGTTGCCGCCCGCGCTCACCCAGATCGTGGAGTCGGCGTCGATGGCGGCCGAGGTGACCAGCACGTCGTCGCAGTTGGCGATGACGGTGGTGTTGCGCAGCCGGGCGATCGCGGTGCGCAGGTTGCGCTCGGTGTGCCGGACCTCGCCGACCCGGTCCATCTGGTCCCGGCTCAGGTTCAGCAGCACGATCACCGCCGGCTGCACGGCGTCGGAGATCTTCGGCAGGTAGTTCTCGTCGATCTCCAGCACGCCCACCGGCGCGGTCTGGTCGGTCGACAGCGCGGCCACCAGCCCGTCAGGCATGTTGGCGCCGCTGTGGTTGGTGGCCACCGGCGCGATCACGCTCATCGCCTTGGCCAGCATCATGGTCGTGGTGGTCTTGCCGTTGGTGCCGGTGACCAGCGCGACGGTGCGGTCCTTGCACAGCCGGGCCAGGGCGTGCGGGTCCAGCGCCAGCGTCACGCGGCCGCCGATGATGCCGCCGGCGCGGCCGGTGGCCTTGGACAGCTTGGCCGCCAGGTTGCCGGCGGCGACCGCCGCCGCGGTACGGGTCGGCAGCTCCCCGTTCAGGTGGCTGGACGACACGTCCAGGCCGGCGTTCGTGGAATCCATCAGCCACCCATCATCACGACAGCAAGATCTTAAGCAGTTCTCAGACTACGTGTTTCAGGACGTGCCACCACAACGGGGGTTGTGTCCTCGGCGGCCCGACATGGCGAGGGCCCGCTTGGCACCATGGTGCCATGCGGGCCCCGCGAAACCCGGCGTCCGTGCGCCGGACACGCCCCGTTCGTCACGCCCGGACGGTCATCCACTTCCGCATGGAGTGCTCGACCAGGGTGATCAGCGTCTGCTTGGTCGACTCCCGGTTACGGGCGTCACACGTCACGATCGGCACCGACTGGTCGATCGTGAGCGCGTCCCGCACGTCGTCGATCCGGTGGTGCAGCATGCCGTCGAAGCAGTTCACCGCCACCACGTACGGCAGCTGCCGGTCGTCGAAGAAGTCGATCGACGCGAACGCGTCGGCCAACCGCCGCGTGTCCACCAGCACCACCGCGCCGATCGCCCCGCGCACCAGGTCGTCCCACATGAACCAGAAGCGGTGCTGACCGGGCGTGCCGAACAGATACAGAATCAGGTCGCTGTCCAACGAGACACGACCGAAGTCCATCGCGACCGTCGTGGTGACCTTGTTCGGCGTCGCCGAGAGATCGTCGACGCCGAGGCTGGCCTCGGTCATCACCGCCTCGGTCGTCAACGGCACGATCTCGGACACCGACCCGACGAAGGTCGTCTTGCCGACACCGAACCCGCCCGCGACCACGATCTTGGCCGACGTCGTCGCCTGCCGGGCGACCTGCGCGCCCCGGCCCTGTCCTGATTCCACTCGGCTCCAGCCCTCTAGAACCGCCGCGTCGCGCTCATCGGCGCACCGCGGCCAACTGCAACTGCGCCCGCAGCTCGGGGGTGAGCTGAGAGCCGACCCGTTCCACCAGCCTGGCCATGGCGTACCCGACCAGTCCGATCTCGCAGCCGGGCGCCGCGAGCACGGCGAGGCACGACCCGTCGCTGATGGACATCAGGAAAAGATACCCGCGCTCCATTTCGACGACCGTCTGGTTCACCGTTCCGGCGTCGAACACCCGCGCCGCGCCCGCCACCAGGCTCACCAGACCCGACGAAACCGCAGCCAGTTGCTCCGCGCGGTCCCGCGGCAGGCCCTCGGTCGCGCACAGCACGAGACCGTCGGCGGAGACCACCACGGCGTGCGCGACACCGGCGACCCGGTCCACGAAGTCGTCGATGAGCCAGCTGAAGTCGGCCAGCTGCTGATCGGGTGACTGGCCTTCGGCCGACTGGTCGGTCTGTTGGTCGGACGGGGAACTCACGACTGCTCCTTGCCTTGCTCGGGTGGCGGCCCGAAGGTCGTCGGCTGGGTGTAGCCGGCGTCGATGGCCTCGTCGGGGGCGGCCGTCGGGGCGGAGTGCCGGCCGAGGCTGACACCGTGCTGGTAGGTGGACATCCGCGCCCGCAGCGCGTCGGGGGAGCGGCGCGGCAGCGCCGGCGCGACGGCGGCCTGCGGCCGTGGCGTGGCCGAACCCGGCACGAGCTGCGACTTCGGCACCCGCTTGGGCAGCCCGGCGTCGGTGACGGCGTCCGGTTCCTTGGCCAGCACCGTGTTGGCCAGGGCCCAGCCGTCGTCGCCCGCGGAGTGCCAGCCGTTGGTGGCCCCATTGGTCATCCCATTGGCGGCCCGCTTGGTCGTCACGGTGGCCGGTTCTTCGTCCTCGGCGCGCGGCTCCGGCACCGCGTGGTCCTCGGTCTCCGACGTCGCGTCGTCCTCAGGGACGTCCTGAGGGACCTTCTCGACGGGCTTGTCGACTGCCTTGTCGACTGCCTTGTCGGTGCTCTTCTCGGCGTCGCCGGGCACCTCGAACCACTGGGAGAGCACTTCCTGGTAGATCGGCAGCCGCTCGGTCGGCGGGTCGTCGTAGTCGAAGCGGCGTTGCGGCGTCGGCCACGGCTCCACGCTGCTGGCCGGCGTCACCTCGGGCTCGGCCGGCGGCGTCTTGCGGCGCGGCGCGAACAGGTCCACCGACTCGGTGACACCCGGCTCCGCCGGCTGGTTGGTGACGACCGGCGACACCTGGCCCGGCACCCACTTGGGCAGGCCGACGATGTCCTGCGGCAGGTCCGGCTCGGGCAGGGGAGTGCGCTGGGTGGCCGCGGCGGCCACGGTCGGCGGCGCGGCGGGCGGCGGGGGGACGGCGTCGGCCCGGTCGACCAGCGAAGCCGGGATGACCACGTGCGCGGTCACGCCGCCCTCGATGTCGGCGTTGTCCCGCAGCCGAACCTTGATGTCGTGCCGCTTGGCCAGCTGCGCCACCACGTACAGGCCCATCTGGCGGGAGGCGGTCACGTCCACCTCGCCGGGATCGGCCAGCCGCTCGTTGGCCGCCGCCAGGTCGGGTTCCTGCATGCCGACGCCGCGGTCGTGGATCTCGATGGCCAGCTCGCCGCGCCGCATCTTGGCCGACCGCACCGTGACCTTGCTGGTCGGCGGCGAGAAGGCGGTGGCGTTGTCGAGCAGCTCGGCGATCAGGTGCGTGATGTCGTTGACGGCCCGGCCCTGGATGGTCAGGTCCGGCGCCGGCGCGATCTGCACCCGGGCGTACTTCTCTACCTCGGACATGGCCCCGCCGAGCACGTCGGAGACCAGCACCGGCCTGGTCACCCGGCGGGTCAGCGTGGTGCCGGCCAGCACCAGCAGGTTCTCGCTGTTACGGCGCATCTGCGTGGCCAGGTGGTCCAACTCGAACAGGCTGGCCAGCTGGTCCGGGTCCTGCTCGTCCTGCTCCAGCCGGTCGATCACGCCGATCTGCCGCTCGACCAGCGCCTGGCTGCGCCGGGACAGGTTGACGAACATCGCGTTCACGTTGCCGCGCAGCGCCGCCTGCTCGCTGGCCAGCCGCACGGCCTCCCGCTGCACCGCGTCGAAGGCCCGGGCGACCTGGCCGACCTCCTCGGTGGTGTGCACCGGGACCGGCTCCACCGCGTCGCCCACGGCCTCACGGTCACGCATGATCCGTTCGATGGCCGCGGGCAGCTTGGTGCGAGCCACTTCCAGCGCGCTGCGGCGCAGCACCCGCAGCGGGATCAGCATCGAGCGGGCCACGAACGCCGTGACCGCCAACGCGATCAGCAGCGCCACGATGACCAGGGCGCTGTCCCGGAACGCGGCGCCGCGGGCGGCCCCGATCAGGGTGCGCACCACGGATTGGGCCTGCTGCTGGACCTGTCCGACGACCCGGGTGAACAACGCGGCCGTGGTGCTGGACAGCGCCTGGACGTCGGTCGGCCGCACGGTGATCCCGCCACCGCCGTCACCGGACTGCACGAGGGCCAGCTGCACCACGCGGTTGCGCTCGTCGACGTCCGGACCGCTGATGGTGTCCTGCGCGAGCTGGCGGTTGTCGGCGCTGGCGGTGTTGGTGAAGTCCTCCATGTCGGAGGCGAACCGGGCCTGCGCGGCCCGCAGCTGATCGGCCAGGTCGGGCGCGAACTGCTTGTGCAGCGCGGCGGAGACCACGAGCGTGCCCTGCAGCCGGAGCTGCTCCTTGGCGTCGGTCAGCGTCTGCACCGAGGTGTCCAAAGGGGACAGTCGTGGGTGGCTCACGTTCGTGGCGGCCACCCGCACGATCTGGATCAGCGAGTCGATGACCTCGGTGTAGGTGGTCAACGCGGCGACGTCCGGCAGTCGCGTGGTGACGGCGCTGTTGCGCAGGGCGGAGAGCTGGTCGAGCTGCTCAAGGCCCTTGTCGACGGCGTCGCCCACCGGCCCCGACACGGTCGCCCGGTCGTCGCGCAAGGTGTCGACGGCCGTGTCCACCGGGCCGAACTTCGGTGGCTGGTCGACCCGTCCGGCCGCGATGTAGGCCACAACCGAGTCACGCTCGGCCTGCAACAGGTCGACCACCGTGGCCGCCTGGCCGGCCACCGCCAGCTGGTGGCGGTCGTCGCCGTACTGGCGGGCGTCGTCGAGCTGGCTGGACAGCCGCAAACCCGCCAGCGTCAGCGTGCTCAGCGCCGGCACCAGCAGGATGACCACCAGCTTGCGGCCCAGTTTCCAGTTGCGCAGCCGCCATCCCGCGCCGGAATTGCGGCTTTTGTCGGGATGAGCGGAGCCGCGCCGTTCGGACTCAGCCTCATCGGCCGGACCATGCACGGTCAGCACTCCCCCAAGGTCACTTCGGTCCATCGCCGAAGGTGGATCTTGGAGTGCGAGAGGCTCATTCCGTACCGCCGATCGGAGTACTGGGCACGACAGTCACGCGCATGGTGGTGCCTTCGGGGCAATGTGATCAAGCGTTTGGAGGTCTGGACGCCGGTGGTGTCCGCTCGGGATGATCCTTCACCGTGAAGGTGCGGTGACGGCTCGTAGCGGGACTGGTGCCGGGGGATGGGAAAAATTGGCACCTACCTCAAACCCTCACTCCGTCGGGTGTCATCCGCGTCCATGATTGAATCACGCACGGTGTTCGATCGGCTACGGTGATCCCCGTTCCGGGCCGGTTGTGCCCGTGAATGGGTCATTCCCTTCACAACCGCACCCCGAGTACCGCTCAACACTGTTGATTAAAGGAGAGTCCGCCGATGGCCACCCGCGCCACTCGATGGGCTGCCGTGATCGCCGTCACCGCCATGACCGCGAGCGGATGCAGCCTGCTCAACGGTGGCGGCGCCGACACATCGGCGCCCGCCGCAGGCCACCAGAAGATCAGCGTCGGCATCATCGCCACGGTCGATGACGCACCGGTGAAACTGGCCCAGGCCAAGGGTTACTTCACCGAGGAGGGCCTCGACGCCAACGTCAAGGTCTATCCGTCGGTGCAGCAGACCATGCCGGCCCTGCAGTCCGGCGAGATCGACGTCACGCTGATGAACTACGTGTCCTTCTTCCAGGCCGAGGCGGCCAAGACGCTGGACGCCAAGGTCGTCTCCGACGCCTACCAGGGCACCCCCGACTCGCTGGTGCTGCTGGCCAAGCCCGACTCCGGCATCCGCACGCCCAAGGACCTGGCCGGCAAGAAGGTCTCCGTGCACTCCAAGGGCAACATCGTGGAGCTGCTGATCAAGGCCGTGCTGCAGGACAACGGCGTGGACCCCAACTCCGTCAACTACCTCGAGGTGAAGTTCCCTCAGATCCCCGCCGCGCTGGCCAACGGCCAGATCGACGCCGGCGGCGACCTCGAGCCGTACATCACCCAGGGTGAGCAGCAGTTCGGCGTGCAGCCCACGTTCAAGATCGTGACCGGCGCCACGGACAACATCCCGCTGTCCGGCTACGTGGCGTCGACCAAGTTCATCGGCGCCCACGCCGACGTCGTGGCCAAGTTCCAGAAGGCCATGGTCAAGGCCCAGAAGGCCGCCGCCGACCGCAGTTCCATCAGCTCCGTGCTGCCGGACCTGACCGGCGTCGACAAGCAGACCTCCTCGCTGCTCAAGCTGGGCGTGTTCCCCACGTCGGTGGACGCCACCCGGTTGCAGCGCGTGGTCACGTTGATGAAGACCTACGGCTACCTTCAGCAGTCGATGGACGTGAGCACGCTCGTGTTGCCCACGCCGAACAGCTGATGTCGCTGGTCCGCAAACTGGTCGGTCTGGTCGGCTTCCTGCTCGTGTGGGAGGCCGCCAGCCGGCTTTCGCTGGTCGACCCGCGAGTCCTGCCGCCGCCGTCGGATGTGTTGGTGCGCTTCGGTTTGCTGTTCGCCGACCGGAGTTTCGTCGCCGGCGCCATCTCCACCGTGCTGTCGTGGTTGATCGCCCTGGTGTGCGCCTGCGTGGTCGGCGTCGTGTTGGGGCTGGTGCTGGGGTCCGTGCCTTTGTTGCGGCTGATCAGCATGCCGGTGGTGGAATTCCTGCGACCGTTGCCCGCGGTGGCCCTGATTCCGTTGGCCATCGCCCTGTTCGGCACCGACGCCCAGACCAAGATCACCCTGGCCGCGTTCGCCGCGACCTGGCCGATCCTGCTCAACACCAGCTACGCGCTCGGTGAGGTCGACCCCCGGCTGCTGGAGACCGCCCGGTGCTTCCGGGTCAGCCGGTGGCGGGTGTTGACCGGCGTGACCCTGCCCAGCATCGGGCCGTTCGTCGTGACCGGCGTGCGGATCTCCGCCTCCATCACGCTGATCGCCATCGTCGGCACCGAGTTCCTGGCCGGCGGCAGCATCGGACTGGGGCAGTACGCGTTCCTCCAGGGCACCAGCGGCGGTCGAATGGACGTCGTGCTGGCCGCCACCGTGTTCGCCGGGCTGTTCGGTTGTCTGGTGAACGCCGGATTCCTGACGGTGCAACGCCGTTGGGTGTCGTGGGGCCGTGACTCATCCAGTGGGGCAGAGGTGGCCGCGTGAATGCCTGGATCCGCGCCGGCGTTCTCTTCTGCGCGCTGCTGGTGTGGCAATTGGTCACCGTCGAAGTCGGCAATCCGTACTTTCCGCCGCCCCTGCGAATCGCCGAGGCGGCCGTTCGGCTCTGGCCGTCCCAGCATTTCGCCGCCGACGTGCTGCCCAGCCTGCTTCGGGTTCTCGGCGGCTGGGCCGCGGCTTCCGTGCTGGGCATTGTCATCGGCGTGCTGCTAGGCCGTTCCCGCACCGCCGCCGACTACTTCGAGTTCGTGTTCACGTTTCTGCGCACCCTGCCGCCGCCCCTGCTCGTGCCGGTGTTCATGCTGATCTTCGGCATCAGCACCGAGATGGAGGTGGCCACCATCGTGTTCGGCTCCGTGTGGCCCGTGCTGCTCAACTCCGTCGACGGCGCCCGGTCCGTGGATCCCGTCATGGCCGACACCGCCCGCGTGTTCCGGCTTTCCCGTGCCCGCTGGCTGTTCGGCGTCGTGCTGCCGGCCGCCGGTCCCAAGATCTTCGCCGGCCTGCGGGTCAGCCTGTCCATCGCCCTGATCCTCATGGTCATCGCCGAGGTCGTCGGCGCCACCAGCGGCATCGGCTACCAGCTCGGCACCGCCCAGGGCGCGTCCGACCTGCCCGGGATGTGGTCGTGGATCGCGTTGATCAGCTTGCTCGGTTATCTACTCAACAGGGGGTTGCTCGCCGTGGAGCACAGGGCGCTGGTCTGGAGCCGGCCGTGAGCATGCTGGAAGTGGCCGGGCTCGGTCACACCTACGGTCGCGTCGACGCCGTCTCGGATGTGTCCTTCGCCGTCGAACCGGGGGAGTTGGTCTGCATCGTCGGGCCTTCCGGCTGCGGCAAGTCCACCTTGTTGCGCTGCATAGCCGGCCTGCTTCCCGCCTCCCGTGGCGACGTCTTGCTGCACGGCGACCGCGTCTCCGGCGTGCCGTCGGATCTCGCCGTCGTCTTCCAGGACTACAGCCGCTCCTTGTTGCCGTGGCGGACCGTCTTCGGCAACGTCGAGTTCCCTTTGCGGGACCGTGGTCTGTCCACTGTGGAACGGCGTTCCCGCGTCGAGGAGGCCTTGTCGTGGGTCGGTCTGTCCGGCGCCGCCGGCAAGCACCCTCATGAGCTCTCCGGTGGCATGCAGCAACGGGTCTCCATTGCCCGTGCCCTGGCCTACCGCCCCGCTTTGATGCTCATGGACGAGCCTTTCGCCTCCGTGGACGCCCAGACCCGTGCCGACCTGGAGGACCTCGTCTTGAAGGTTCGTTTGGAGGCTGGCATGACCGTTCTCCTTGTCACCCATGACATCGACGAGAGCGTCTACCTGGCCGACCGGGTGCTGGTCCTGTCGCCTTCGCCCGCTACCGTCGTCGAGACGTTGAAGGTCGATCTGGTTGCGCCTCGTGACCAGATCACTACCCGGGGGAGTGAGTCCTTCGTGCGACTGCGCACCGAGATCGCCCGCCTCATCCGGCGGTAGCCGGTGGAGCTCTTCGACATCGCCGAGGAGTTGCTGCCCGGCGTCGACCTCTCTTCGGCCTTCGTCGCCGTGGACGGCAACGTCCATGACGTTCTGCTCATCCCCGACGTCGCCGCCGTCCGCGTCAGCCGTCGCCCCCTGGCCGCCTCTTCGATGCCCCGTCGCGTCGAGGTCTTGCGCCAGTTGGCTTCCGCCGGCTTGCCTTTCCAGATCCCCGAGCCTTTGACGCCCGTCACCATGTTCGGCTCCCGTGCCGCCGTCGCCGTCTCCTGGGTCTGCGGCACCGCTTTGCCCGAGGGTGTCGGCTCTCCCACCCAGATCGCCGAAGTCCTGGACGCCGTCCGCTCCGTTCCTTTGACACCCTCCCTCTTGGCTGCCCTCGACTCTCGCGCCGATGGTCCTTCTTGGTCCACCGTCATCGAGTCCGTCATCGTCCCTCTGCTTCCTTCCCGTTGGCAGGCCGACGTCCTTGACCGCTTGGCTGACGCCCTCGCTCTACCCGCCGTCCCTGATTCCTTGGTGCACGGAGACCTTGGCGGCTCCAACGTCCACTATTCGCCCGACGGCAAGCTGCTCGGCATCCTCGACTGGGACATGGCCATGCCCGGCGACCCCGCCATCGATGCCGCCTTGATGTCTTGGCACGGCTGGGAAACCGTTCGCCAGGCCGTCTCTCCCTCCTCCTACCACCGCGCCCGCACCTGGGACTCCCTGCTCGGCGTCGGCCACCTCGTCGCCACCATGAACGGCCGCCCCATGACCAGCCCCTCCGGCTTCGTCACCGCCGTCCTCCCATGGCTAGAACAGAACCCCCGCGAGTCACGCCCTCAGGCCCCCCGAATGTAGGTTTCGGGCAGTCCTTCTTCACCGTAAGTCGTTGTGCCCCAACGCTTTTCACCCATTAGTGATTCGAGTCGATCATGCTCCGCGCGTAAACTCGCAGGTATGAACCCCGAAGTCGCTCGCATGATCGAATGCGAACGCGAGATCCGCCGCCTGCAAGCCGAGCAACTCCGCCTCATCGCCACCCTCGACGTCGACGAATGGACCGCCCACGACATCGGCCCCGCCCTGCAACTCTGTCCGTCCAACGCCTCCGACCGTGTCAAGTGGGCCCGCACCCTGCATGACGTGCACCCCACCGTCTTAGACGCCCTGCACGCCGGTGTCATCTCCGAGCGCTCCGCCCACGCCCTGGTCGACCCCACCGAGTACTACCCACCCGAACTAGCCCACCGCGCCATCGCCAAAACCCTCGAAACGGCAGCAGGCCGCTCCCCGCAGCAACTCCGCCGTTCCTGCCAGGCCCGGTTGCAGCGCGCCGACCCCGCCATCCACCTACAACGCCGCGACGCCGCCCGCCGCAGCCGCACAGTCGTCCTGTTCGACGCCCAAGACGGCCTCGGCATCGTCTCCTGCTCCCAACCCATCGAGATCGCCCACGCCATCTACACCAAGATCGACCGCCTCGCCGCCCACGAACCGAAAAACGGCCGCAACCTCGACCAGATCCGCGCCGACGTCATGGCCGGTCTCATCCTGGAAGACCCCAAGACCGCCGGCTTGAAGCCCCTGATCCAGGTCACCGTCCCCCTCACCGCCCTGCTCGGCGTCGACGAACGCCCCGGCACACTCGCCACCGGCCAACTCATCCCCGCCCCGGTCGTCCGGGAGTTGATGTCCCACCCCGGCACCCTGTTCCACCGCCTGCTCACCGATCCGGCTGGGCACCTCGTGGAGTACACCCCGAAGCTGTACCGCCCCAAGGTCGGCGTGGATCGCTTCCTCCGCGCCCGCCACCAAACCTGCGTCATGCCCTGCTGCTCACACCCGTCGCGGAGCTGCGACATCGACCACGCCACCCCCTGGCCGCTGGGGGAGTCCACCGCCACCAACATGGCACCGCTGGACCGGCGGCACCACCGCTACAAGCACGCCACCAACGCCGACGTCAGCATCGACAAGGACGGCACCACCACGGTGACAACCCGGTGGGGCCTGACCTACGTCACCACACCCGAACCCGTGGACGAGCCCCCGTTCTAAAGGCAGACTGGGGACGCCCCGCTCACCGGCCAACCACCGCCGGAAGCGTCAACGCCGGAGGGGCCGCTGCCGCGACCACGACGGCAAGCTCTGGTGTTGACGGATTTCTGTGCCGTCGCGGCCTTGCCACCCGAACCCGTGGTCCCGCCAGCCGCGCCTCACGTCCAGCGCTTGCGACCGCCGGTCCACTCACGTCACACCGTGGCTCACCTCGCCGCGCGCGCCATGACATACCTCCACCTGCTGCATCCCTTGCCGCCCTCACCTCGTCACCCCGCACCACAAACCGTCCGCCACGCCGACCCTTCCCCAACCCCACGCCCGCCAACCACGGACGCTTTTCTCCTTACGCGCCCTCCCAAGCCTTCTGTAAACCCGCGCACCCCCCGCTCGCGCCCCTCCCGCACCCCAACCGCATGCCGGACAGTCCCGCCCCTCCCTAACACCACACTCCGCACCACGAACTCGCCCTACCCTCCGTGCCCTCCCAAGCCTTCTGTAGACGCACGCCCCACCTACCGGACACTGCCCGACTCACTCGCGCATCCACCCACCTCGCGTCCCTCCCACACCCAGCCGCATGCCGGACAGTCCCGCCCTTCCCCAACACCACACCCCGCACCGTGAACGCTCCCTACCCTCCGTGCCCTCCCAAGCCTTCTGTAAACGTGCGCACCTACCCAACCCCGCCGCCCGACCCCACTCGCGCACCCACCCACCTCGCGCCCCCGCCGACACCCCAGCCGCATGCCGGACAGTCCCGCCCTTCCTCAACACCACGCCCGCGAACCACGGACGCTCCTCTCCTTTCGTGCCCTCCTAAGCCTTCTGTAGACGCACGCCCCACCTACCGGACGCCGCCCGACTCACTCGCGCATCCACCCACCTCGCGTCCCTCCCACACCCAGCCGCATGCCGGACAGTCCCGCCCTTCCCTAACACCACACCCCGCACCACGAACTCCCCCTACCTCTGCGCTCTCCCAAGCCTTCTGTAAACCCACGCACCCACCCACCAGACACCGCCCGACCTCACCCGCGCACCCACCCAACCCGCGACGCCTCCCGCACCACAGCCGCATGCCGGGCAGTCCCACCCCATACGCCAGCCGCGTAACCACGGCCTGCACATAGCGCGCAGCGAAAGAAGCAACACGACTGCCGACCGACGAAGCGACCTACAAGATGTGCACCCGATGCAACGCGGGCCGGCCCACAGCGCCCAACCCCTCCCGACGGTGCAGCACGGCATGGTTGTCGACGAGCACGAAATCGCCGTCCTGCCAAGCGTGGGTGAAAGAGAATCGGGGGTCGTACAGCCGGTCCCGGAGTTCACCGACCAGACCAGCCGCGTCGGGCACGCCGGCGAACTCCAACAGCAGGGGGATGGTGAAGGCGGCGGGGTCCAGAGGCTCCTGGTAGCGGAGGACACGACGGCCGGTGATGGGGTGGATGTCGACGAGGCGGCTGGTGCAGGTGCAGTCGCCGTACCCGCCCTGGTAGGTGACGGAGACGGACTCCCAACGGCGGAGCTCGGCCGGCGGCAGGGAAGCCAGGAGGCGGGTGGTGTCGCAGAAGGTCATCTCCCAGCCGGAAGGAGGCGCGGCGGGGCAGTGGAAGAGCAGGTAGCTGGGCGTCTGCTCGACGAAAGGGCCGTCCCAGTGGAAAAGCACGGGATCGACGCCGGTGATGTCGTACACCTCCCCGAACTCCCACCGCAGCAAGGGACCGAAGGCCCGGGCGCAGTCGGCGAGGGCGTCGGGACTGACGGAGCGGAAGCCCCGAAGGACGACGAGGCGGTGCTGGCCGACCCAACGGGCCAACAGGGCGGGAGCGAGGTCGGAGACGTCCTCGCCGGGCACGGGCGTGACGAGCAGCCCGAAGGGTGACAGCTCGGTGCGCACGGGCATGTCGCGATCCTAAGCACAGATCGGATGGGGAAAAGGCTAGTCCACAGTGGACACGGGATGGTGGGCGGCCTCCCGGGCGATCTCGCTGCGGGAATGGGCGGCGAGCTTGACGAGGATGTGCGACACGTGGGTCTGCACGGTCCTACGGGACAAGAAGAGGGCGGCGGCGATGTCGGGGTTGGAACGGCCCTGGGCGACGAGGTGCGCGACCCGGAGCTCGGTGGGGGTGAGGCTCTCCCACCCGGTGGTGGGACGGGCCCGCCGACCACGCTGCCCCCGCCGTACGCCATAAGGACGAGTGCGGGCGTCGGCGCGGCGGATGTCCCAGTCGGCGCGGAGCTCGGTGTAGACCTCGATGGCCTCGGAAAGGGAAGCGCGGGCCCGCACGAGATCTCCTGCCTCGCCGAAAAGCACGGAGGCGTCCTCCAAAGCGTTGGCCAACTCCAGGCGCCGACCGGCGGAACGGTAGTGCTCGGCGGCGGTCAGCAAGCGCAGCGGATCCCGCTCTAACAAACCCTGGCACCGGGCGGCGGCGGCATCCTTCACGGGCATGGGCGCCTCATCGGCCTCGGCCTGACACTGCTGCGTGGCCGACAAAGCGGTTTCCCGATCGCCGGCGGCCAGGGCGAGACGGGTGAGCTCCGGCAGGCACATGTATCGGACGTTCATCTCCAAGCCGGTGCCGGGAGACAACAACACCGGCGACAACTCGGCGACGGCCTGAGCCGGCAGACCATCCCGCTCACAGGCCAAGGCGCGCGCCAACAACACATAGCCGGCATTGCGGCGGTCGTCGGCGATGGCCAACGGCTCGGTCCGCACGGCCTTGAGGTGCACGGCGGCAGTGGTGCGGTCGTCCCGATGCCCGGCGATCAACGCCAACAACCCGTGCAGGGTGAGGAACGAGTACCGCCCCTCGCTCAACTCGGGAATCGACTCCAGCTCGCTCAGGGCGTCGTCCCACCGCCCCAACAAGAAGTAGTGCGCGGCCATCATCACGTGCACCTGCGTGAACCGCGCGGCCCCGGCCTGCTCGGCCAGCTCACGCACCAGAATGATCCGCTCGTCGATGCCGGCGGTCTCGTCCAGGTTGACGTCGGCGACGATCCGGTTGCACAACAGCAGCAGCCGCAGGTCCAGGTGCTCACGGTCGTCCCCGAGCACGGTCAGCGCCTGGTCGATGAGCCCCCGGTTGCCAAGCTCGTCGCCGACGAAGCTGCGGTCCAGGGACATGACGTGCAGCCCCATGCCCACGGCGAAACGATCCGGCGCGGCCTGGCCGGCCTCGATGGCGGAGGCGGCGGTGGTAAGAGCAGTGGCGGTGTCCAGGTCGACGGCCTGGACGAGGGCGGTCAGAGAAAGCAGCCGTGCGTGCCAACCGGCCGCCAAAGCGGCCGCCAGACCGGAGGCCAGCACGTCAAGGGCCTCGGCGGAGTGCCCGGTACGCAAAGAGGTGTACGCCAGGACCCAGCTCATCTCGGCGACCCGGTCGGGATCGGTGGTCCGGCTCAACACCTGGCGGGCCTGCTGCGCGGCGTCGGCGTTGCGCCCCATGCCGGCGAGCGAGGTGGCCAGCCAACTGGCGAACACGTCCCGCCGAGGGTCGTCGGACCCGACCTGGTCGATGGCCCGCCGCAACAGCTCGATCGCGGTCTGCGGCGCCCGGTGGGTCAGGATCGGGGCGGCCCCGGCCAGCCAGTCGAGGAACCACTCGTCCTCGCTGCCGGCGGCCGGCAACAGCTGCTCGGCCACCTGCGATATGGGCGCGCCGGAGTCGGCCAACGCCCGAGCGGCCTCCCGGTGCAGCGCGGTCCGGACGGCGACCGGGGTGCCGTCGTACAGGGCCTGCCGAATGAGCGGATACCGGAACGCCAGGTGCTGCCCGGCCTCGGTGATCACGCCACCGCCGACGGCCTCGGCCAACAGCAGGGCCAGCTCGGACGCCGGCATCCGCGCCACCACGGCCAGGTCGTGCACGGCGAACTCGGCCCCGAGCAGCGACGCCGCCCGCAGGGCCTCGGTGGTCTCGTCGGACAGGAACCCCAGCCGGTCGGCGATCGCCGCCGCCAGGGAGGCCGGCGCGCTCCAGCCGACGGCCCGCCCGGCCAGCTCGGCCACCCGCCCGGTGACCCGGACGGCGTTCTCCCGCAGCAGGGCGTCCACCAGCTCGGTCAGGTAGCCCGGGTTGCCGGCGGCCCGTTCGGCCAAACGAGTGAGCTCGGCCCCGACCTCACGCCCGCCGGTGCGCACGGCGATCAGCTCGGACACCTCGTCGGCCGCCAACCGTGACAACTCCAGCTGCACGCCGCCGCGAGCCGAGAAGCTGCGCCGCAACTGGTCCAGCTCGGTGCGTCGAGGCACCGGCCGGTAGGCGCCGACCAGCAGTAAAGGGAGCTGCTCGGTGGCACGGGACAACCGGTGCCACACGTGCAGGCTGGCGCTGTCGGCCCACTGCATGTCGTCCAGGACCATCAGCACGGGCTTGGTCTCGCACGCCCGGTCGACCAGGGCCAGCAGCTGCTCGGCCGCCCCGAGCACGGCGTCGCCGGTGCCGGTCACGCCGGGGGAGTGCTCCTGCCGCAGCAGCCGGATGATGCCGGCCCGCCACGGGTCCTCGGCCCGGCCGATCACGTCGAGGCAGTCCAGCACGGCGCGCAGCGGGAAGGGTTGGCCGAGTTCGTCGGCGGCGGCCCAGAAGACCTCGCAACCCAGGTCGCGGGCGGTGCGCAGGCCGGCGGCCAGCAGCGCCGACTTGCCGATGCCGGGATCGCCCTCGACCAGGGCGGACTGGCCGCGGCCGGCGACCACCTCACGCAGCAGCCGACCGAGCAGGGCGACGTCTCCGTGCCGTCCCACGAAGGTCTCCGTCGCCGCGGTTGGCCCCATGCTGTGAGAGTAGACGGATCTTGAGCCGGGTCGCTCGTCTACCACCCGGACGTCGTCGTCGCGCATGTCCGTGTGCGGAGCGTGGCCGCCCGGGCGAGTGAACCGAACGGCGGTTGCTCTGCGTCATCACACGACAGAGTGGCTGTCACAATTCTCCGCCGGATGGCGGATGTCCTTGACGGGGCATGCGCGGATGGTAATCGTTGTGGCGGCTGCCACACCTCAACAGAGCAGTTGAGGGGTTAACTCGGAAGGCGGTGAGCACGGATGGTGCTCTCGGTACAGCACCCCGATGCCACTCCCAGCGGCAAGCGCGGCCTCGAGGCCCTGCTCGACTCCTATCACCACGTCGCCGCGGATGTCCTCAACGCGCACGTCCGCGCCGGTGAGCACTGCACGGACTGCGGTCAGGTCTGGCCCTGCGCGCCGGTCAACTCGGCGGCGTTCGCCCTGGACCTCTAGGCCGCAGCCGGCACTGGGGGAAGCCGGGTCGACATCGGGAGGGTCGGCCCGGAGGTTGCGCCGTTCGGCGCAGCCGAGGGGGACGCATGGGCTCAAGCACGGCCGCGCCGCGGTGTCGGCGCGGCCGTCTTTTGGCGTGCGCACGGAGAAGCGCGTCACACCCGGCTGGACCATTCGTGCACACTTTGGGTGCTGGGTGGCCAGGCGCACGCAGCCAACCAGTGGGAACATCTGAAGTTCGCTACCGCCGCACCCGGCCTGGCCGTAGCGTCGCTGCCGTGGGCACGGGTATTTCGCTGCAACCGATCTGGTGGGTCGAGCAGAACGAGACCGAACTGGCGATCCAGGTGACGCACCCGGAGGGCGCGCGGTTCGCCGACCGGGCCGTCAGCGAGGCCGGCGCGGAGGTCAAGGTCGAGCTGGCGACGCTGTCGGAGGCGGGCGGATCGACGAAGATCGACGCCGCGCTGTCGACGCTGCGGGTCAGGCTGCGTGAACCAATGGCCGACCGGCGGCTGGTGATGCTGGTCGACGGCGAGCCGATCGCGGCGGCCCGGGTCAACCCGACCATCCAGAACCTGACGACCGATCCGGCCGACCCGGCCCGGCACCGGGCGGGCGAGCCGGTGCGCGCCGGCATCCCCGAGGACGGGCGGGTGCCGCGCTACTACGCGGTCAAGACCCAGCTGCTGGAGCTGACCGGCAAGCTCGGCGAGGGTGCGGCGCTGCCGTCCGAGCGGGAGCTGGCCGAACGCTTCGGCGTGGCCCGCATGACGCTGCGCCAGGCCGTCTCCGAGCTGGTGCTGGAGGGCAAGCTCCAGCGCCGCCACGGCAGTGGCACCTATGTCATGCCGCCCAAGCTGGTGCAGCCGCTGTCCCTGGTCAGCCTGTCGGAGGGCATCCGCCGCCAGGGCGCGACCCCCAGCCGCAAGCTCGTCACGCTGGAGCACCTGCCGGCCGATCCCACCCTGGCCGCCGATCTGAACATCGAGCCGGGCGACCTGGTGCTGCACATCGAGCGCACGGTCGAGGCCACCGGCCAGAACGTCGGCCTGGAGTCGACCTACCTGGCCGCCGCCCGCTTCCCGTCGCTGCTCGACGTGTTCGACCCGGACGCCTCGCTGCACAGCTGCCTGGCCAACCGGCTCGGTGTCGTCTTCGCCGAAGCCGAGGAGCGGGTCGAGACGGTGCTGGCGACGCCGCGGGAGGCCAAGCTGATCGGCACCAACCCGGCGCTGCCGATGCTGCTGCTGCACCGCCGGTCGCTGGACCCCGACGGCGTGCCGATCGAGCGGGTCAGGTCGCTGTTCCGCGGTGACCGGTTCAGTTTCAGCACCCGGTTGCGGCCCGAGGACTGATTCACGTCACCGGCATTTCACCCGGCCGGCGTCTCAATTCGGTATGACCGGATGACGATGTTTACCGCGCGTCCGCGGTGGGTAAGGGCGGGCCGTGCCCATTACGGTGGACGGTAGCCGCCCAGTTCGTCCCGACAGCGGTTTGCCGGCCACGATGTGTCGACCGGCCCCGGAACCCGATCGGGTAATTCCCGCGCGCCCGGGCGGCACCGGCTTGCCCGGGCGCGGCCGTCCGTATCATCGTGGCGGTTGCCGTGGGGACGATGTCACCGACGGTAGACCCGGCGCATTGTAGAAACCGGCTGTGAATGCCGGGTGAAAGCCGGGGAGGAACCGCGTGCGGCCCGGTGGAACGTATCGGCGTGGACCTGCGGCCGAACATGGTGCGGTCCGGCCCGGCGGTATGTCAAGCTCGCTTACGAAGCGAGTGATGTAGATCACGTAACACCCAAAAGAGGCGCTCCACGCTGACAGGTTCTCGATATACTCGGATCCAGTGCCGCGAATTCCGGGGACCAAGAACCGCGGCTGAATATGTGGAGAGCCACGTGTTCGTTAGGGCCCTGGTATGAGCATGTTGGACGGAGCCGCCCCGCAGGCGGTGCCGCGCCCGGTCAGTGACGGCTGCGAGGAGCACCTCGCGATGGCCGCCGGCTGGCAGCGGCTGGCCGAGCTGGTGCGGCGCGATGCCGAGCTGCGCCTGCACCTCGCGCTGCGTCCCCCGCGCGACCTGTCCGCCGATCTGGGTGACGGCCCTCAGCCGACACATCCGCGCGCGTCCGACCAGGTCCGTATCGTCTCGCCGGCCGCGCTGCTGGACCGCGCCGCCGACGACGAGCGAACCCTGCTGGAGCAGGCCATCGCCAACCAGCACGAGCCGATGGACGCGCTGGACTTCGTCGCCGACCACTTCGTCCGGCCGCTGGTCGCGGTGTGGCGGGCCCTGGTCGACCGGCACGGGCTGCTGCTCGACCTGGACGCCGACCACATCAGATTCGAGCTCACGCCGGGCGTGCGCGCCACCGGACGGCTCGTGCTGATCTCGGTCGCCGGGCTGCGCGAGACCGCCGAGGTCGACGCGCTGGAGGTGAGCCGGGCGGCCCGCGCCCTGCACGGCGGGCTGAACACGCTGGCCGCCGGCTTCCAGCAGGCCACCTTCGACGGCCGCCAGTACAAGGGGCGGGCCGTGCGTGCCGCCGTGGAGTCGGTGCTGTCGGCCGAACTGCGCTATCTCGCGCCGGAGACGGCCGCCCTGCTGCGCGGCGACCACCCGCTCGACCGCTACGTGCACTCCGTGCCCGAGGAACAGGACCGCCTGCTGCGCGATGTGCTGCGCGCCGTCGAGGAAAGCTCGGCCGCCCGCCGCCGCGACCCGTCGCTGCCCGTGCCGGCCGTGGTCATCGACCTCGACCTGTGTGGGCTGGTGCCGAAGGCCAGGACCCTGCACGCCGCCCGCACGCTGGCCGGGCCGCGCGAGGGCGCGCCGCAGGGCATCCCGGAGCTGGCGCGTCCGGGCACGCTGCGCGCGCTGCCGTCCTACTCGAAGCCGGCCTGGGACCGGTTCCTGGAGGTCTCCGGCGTGGCCGGGCGCTATCCGGACGTCGAGTGGGACGACGTGCACGCCGAGTTCTGCCCCGCCTTCTACCGGCCGTGGGAACGACTGCGCTCCGACTCGCTGGCGCCGGGGCTGGTCCGGTTCGTCCGCGACGTGGAGGACGCCGGCGGCGAGGTCGTGTTCAACACCGGCCGCCGGGACCGGGTGCGCGAGCACACCAGTGCCGTGCTGGCCCGGGGCGGCCTGACCCACGTGCGACTGCTGACGCTGCCCGACGACCGGGTGCGGCCGATAGCCGAGCTGAAGGTGGAGAACCTGCGCCGCCTCGCGGACCTGGACGTGGTCGCGGTGTTCGACGACCTCACCGAGAACCGTCAGGTGCTGCGGGATTCCTTTCCCGACGCCATGGTCGTCGCCGTCGAGGCCCCCGGCTTCGTCAGCGACCGTGCCCCCGGTTGCCCGCCGCCGGACGGCGCCCCGCTGATCGCCACCTTCGAACGCCTGCCGCGGCAGGCCGGAGGCTCCACGCCCGCCTTGTCCCACACGCATTCCATCGCCGAGTTGCAGGTCGGCGAGCTGTCGGTGGGCCTGCCCGCGCGCGGGCACGCCGTGAACCTGTCGGTGGCGCAGACGCTGTCCATCGTCGACCGGCTGGTGGCCGAAGCCGACTCCAACGCGCAGCGCACGGCCGCCGCGGCGCCGGGGCACCTCCGTGCGGCACTGTCCACTGTGGCCGATCCGCTCGAACGGACCGTGCTGCTGCTGCACCACGTGTTCATGCGCAAGCAGTTCCACCGCGGCTCACGGGGCACGTACACGCCGGAGATGGCCCGCAAGGACCTGATGCCGTTCCTGCGCTACAACCAGCCGATCCAGGTGGTGGTGCCGGGCTTCCCGGTGAAGCAGAGCCAGAGCGGGCTCAAGGCCACCGGGGTGCTGCCGGACCTCGCCGAACTGGGCGTGTTGGTGCGGCTGCGTGAACTCCAGCAGACGGTGAAATGCCTGTACGCGCCGGGATTGCGCATCACGGTGCTGACCGACGGCCACCACTTCCGCCCGCGCCCGGCCGTGATCGTCGAGTCCTACCTGCGCAAGCTCAACCAGTACCTGCGGCTGGTCGGCGGCCAGGACTTCCTGGAGTTCGCCGACATCGACGACGTGGCCCGGCGCAAGCTCGGGTCCTGCCTGGACAGCGAGCGTATCGTCCTCATCGAGTACTTCCAGAACACCTTCCGCAAGGCGTTCACGGAGCTGGACATCGCCGCCGACCCGATGGGCGTGCTGTCGCGGGTGTCCGATGTGGACCCGATGGCCGAGCACACCCCGGGCGGGCTGGCCTTCCGCGACATGTTCCGGTCCATCCTGCACTCGGTGGCGCTGGACGTGCCGGCCGGGCGGGACCGGATGTCCTGGGCCCGCGCCGTGTACACCGACCCGTACCAGCTGGGCGACCCGGCGACCCCGGCCGAGATCGTCCGGGCCCGGCGGCAGGTGCTGCGGCAGGCCTGGAGCGACACCGTGCGCTACCTGTCGGCCGTGCTGACCGACCGGGAACTGGGCTACGACAGCCTGTTCACGCACCGGGTGCGCCTGACCGTCAGCATGCCGTCGCCGGGCCGGGTCGGCTTCGCCGCGCTCGGCGGCTCCGCGCTGCTGCCGTGGCACGGGACGGCGGCCGTGGACGAGAAGGGCACGCTGTCCACCGACTTCGCGATCTGGCTCTACGACCAGGGTTTCGTGCCGGTGTACTCGCCGGTGCTGGGCTACCGTCAGCCCTGGCTGATGGCCCCGGTGACGTCGACCGCCGTGGTCGACAGCTCCCGCGGCGCCCAGCTGATCCCCGAGCTGCTGGAGGGAATCCACCTGCGCCGCAAGTGATTCAGTCGGCCGTCAGCTTGAGCATGGCCTGCACGGCCCGCTCGGCCTCGGCCGGTGCCCGCCGCCCGAGCCCGCAGCTGGTGGCGATGTCCACCGGCCGCCCGGCGGCGGTCTCCACGAGATCGCGGACCCGCAGCTGGTCCGACGGATCCTGGAGCTCGTGGGCGATACCGGCGATCAGCGGCATGTCGTGCAGGCGGCGCAGCGGCCCGTAGAAGGCGGCGTCGGTGGTCGGCGGCTGATCCCCGCCGGACATGGGCAGATGGACGAACTCCAGCGATCGGCCGGCCGGCCACCGGCGCACGATGGCGTTGGCCAGCAACACCAACGGCTCCGCGTCGGGAAGCTGGCGCAGCGCCCGGTGCCCGAGATCACCGAGGCACAGGTGCACGCCGAATCGCGAGCCCTGCGGCGCGCGGGCGACCGGGCGGGTGACGAGGTGGGCCATGAACGCGGCCATCGCCGGCCGCAGCAGACGCGGCGCCGAGGCGACGGCGATCAACGCGGCAGGAACTTCCAGCTGGAACACGACATCCGGCGCGGCGATGCGGGAAATCTGGTCGGACACGGCCGTGAGGAACTTGCGGCTGTGGCGGATCGCGCCCAGCGGGCCGAAGGTGAACAGGGCCATGTCGAGATAACCGGGCACACCGACCTGCATCGGCAGCCCGGCATCGTCCACAACGGACTCCAGGGCCGCCCGGTCCTCGGTCGCGTACTGCTCAAGGCGCAGCGGAATACGCAGCTGCTGGCCGCGCCGCACCGTCAACAGGTCGGTGTCCTCGTAGCCGGACCAGTCACCGTCCTTGACGGACCGGATCTCCGGCTGGCCCTTGAGCTCCTTGACCATCGGCACGAACCACAGCAGCCGCGGGCCGGTCTCGCCGCTGGACAGCCGCCGCAGCAGCGGCCGGACTTCGTCCCCCAGCTGCCAGGAGAACGCGGCTCGCGCGTCGGGGAACTGCGGCATCGTGCCGACGAAGTGCATGTGCCTGCGAGACATGCCCTGATATTCGGCCATCTGCCGCGGAGATCAGGCCATCGGCGGACGGTCGGCGGGTGATCACTTCCTGTCCGGCCGGCCGGGCGGGCACCCGTGCCGATCTTCGGTGCCCGTCCGGACGGCGGCGTTGACTCAGCCGGAGTAGTCGTAGAAGCCGCGGCCCGACTTCTTGCCCAGCAGACCGGCGTCGACCATGCGCAGCAGCAGCGGCGGCGGCGAGTACAGCGGCTCCTTGAACTCCTCGTACATCGACTCGGCGATGGCCTTGGTGGTGTCCAGGCCGATCAGGTCGGTCAGCTGCAGCGGCCCCATCGGGTGCGCGCAGCCCAGCACCATGCCCTGGTCGATGTCGGCGGCCGAGGCGTAGCCCGACTCCATCATCCGGATGGCCGACAGCAGGTAGGGGATGAGCAGCGAGTTCACCACGAAGCCGGCCCGGTCCTGGGCGGTGATGACCTCCTTGCGCAGCTGGCCGGCCGCGAAGCCACGGGCCCGCAGCGCCGTCTCCTGGCTGGTCAGCAGGGAGGGCACCAGCTCGACCAGCTTGAGCACCGGCACCGGGTTGAAGAAGTGGATGCCGATCACGTTGGCCGGCCGCTGCGTGGCCATGCCCAGCTTCATGATCGGGATGGACGAGGTGTTGGACGCGAAGATGGCGTCCTGGTCGGTCACCACCTTGTCCAGGGTGGTGAACACCTCGGTCTTGACCTGCTCGCTCTCGGCGACGGCCTCGACCACGAGCTCGCGGTCGGCGAAGTCGCCGAGGTCGGTGGTGAACCGCAGGCGGCCCTGCGCGGCGTCGCGGTCCTGTTCGGACAGCTTGCCGCTGCGCACGCCGCGCGCCAGCGACTTGGCGATCCGCTCCCGGCCCGCCTCCATCGCGGTCGGACTCGCTTCGCTGACGATCACGTCCAGCCCGGCCCGCGCGCACACCTCCGCGATGCCCGAACCCATCAGTCCGGCGCCAACCACGCCCACCCGGCGGATCTCAGCCACAGGGATCCTTCCTCCTTCATCGGTCCACGTCGCCGGACAGGATCGCTGGCCGACGAGGTCAACTGTATCTGTTGTCCCCCGGCGGGCTCCTGGAAGCACGCGACGTCGTTTTCCGCATTGATCAGAAATGCCCCGGCGCCGCACGGGAGGTGCCTCGCATTGACCGAAACCACCATGGCGCCGAGCGAACTGGGCGTCCGATTGTTCACCCGGCCGCCGGCCGATTTCGACCCGCTGACCGCCGACCAGCGGGAACTGCTGGTGCACGGTTTCCCGGCCCGGCCGGACCAGGACTCGCAGCGGCCGCTGTACACGCAGTGGAAGCGCAGAGTCAGCAGAAAGCACACGAGAATCGAGCCGGTTTTCGTGCGCAACACCGACAAGGTGCACGGCCCGATGCGCGGCCCGAGCTCGGAACTCGATCTCCTGGGCGCCGCGCGGGCGAAGCCGGCCGACGCGACCTCGACGAACTGGTCGGGCACCGCGGTGTTCGCCCCCGCCGGCGACTCGTTCAAGTGGGTCGAGGGCGAGTGGACCGTGGCCGACCCGTCCGACCCGAACGGCGGCAAGAGCTCGTACTACTCCTCGTCCTGGGTCGGCATCGACGGCTGGGGCTCGCCCGACGTGCTCCAGGCCGGCACCGAGTCCTCGCTGGTCAACGGGACCAAGCGGGTCTACGCCTGGTGGGAGTGGTACCCGGACTTCGAGATCGCCATCTCGAACTTCCCGGTCTCCGCCGGCGACACCATGTTCTGCCTGATCTGCGCCACCTCGGCCACCACCGCGTCGATCTGGCTGGCCAACGACAGCACCGACCAGTCGGTGTCGTTCGCCATCACCGCGCCCAGCGGCACCACGCTGCGCGGCAACTGCGCGGAATGGATCGTGGAAACGCCGAGTGTCGGCGGTTCTCCGACCACGCTTCCCGATTACGGCGTGGTCTATTTCGATGACGCACAGGCGTTGGCCAACACCGCCGGCTGGGTCGGCGGCAACACCGGAACGCCGATCACGCTCGTCAATTCCGGTGGCACCGCGCTGTCCACGCCGACGGTGAAGGCGACGGATCTGCTGAAGCTCACGTACAACGACGTGTGATCAGATTCCGCCGGCCACCCGCAGAATGGCGCCGGTGGTGTAGGACGCCTGCTCGGTCATGAGCCAGGCGATCGCGTTCGCGATTTCCGCTGGGTCGCCCGGGCGGCCCAGCGGGATCCGGCCGGCCGCCTTCCAGGCCCGTTCGGGGTCGCCGGAGAGGGTGTGGATCTCGGTGTCGACCATGCCCGGGGCCACCGTGTTGACCCGGATGCCCTCCTGGGCGACCTCCTTGGCCAGGCCCACGGTCAGCACGTCCACCGCGCCCTTGGACGCCGCGTAGTGCACGTACTCGCCGGGCCCGCCGTGGATGGTGGCCGAGGAGGAGACGAACACGATGGCGCCGCCGTTGCCGCCGCGGGCGGTGGACATCGACTGCACGGCCCGCCGCGCGCACAGCATGGCCCCGAGCACGTTGACCTCCAGCACGTAGCGCAGCTGGCTGACGGGCTGGTCGGCCAGCGGCGCCATCGGGCTGGTCACGCCGGCGTTGGCGACCAGGCCGGTGATCTGCCCGAGCTCCTCGCGGGCCTCGCGGAACAGCACCTCGATGTCGTCCTCGCTGGTCATGTCGGCCCGGACCGCGATGCACCGTCCGCCGGTCTCGATCACCTCCTGGACGACCTTCTCGGCGGCGTCGGTGTCCTCGCGGAAGGACAGGCAGACCGCATGCCCGTCGGCGGCCAGGCGGCGCACCGCCGCCGCGCCGATGCCGCGGCTGCCGCCCGTGACGATCGTGACTGGAGACACTGGTTCCCCCAACTCTGTCTTGTCAGCACCGGCATTATCTCAAGGGTGGGGGTGCACTACGGGGTGCTGGGGCCGCTCGAGGTCACTATCGACAGCGAGGTGACAGCGCTGCCGGCCGCCAAGCACCGGATCGTGCTGGCCGCGCTGCTGCTCAGCGCCAACCAGCCGGTGTCGGTCGAGGAGCTGACCGAGCGGCTGTGGGGCGAGGAGCCGCCGGCCAGCGCCAAGGCGACGCTGCAGGGCTACGTGCTGAGGCTGCGTCGCACGCTGACCGGGGTGGATCCGCTCCGCACCCGGCCGCCGGGCTATCTGATCGACGTGGCGCCGGGCCAGCTCGACCTGGACGTGTTCAAGGCCCTGGTGGCGGAGGCCGAGTTGGCGCCGGCCGCCGTGGCCGCGCAACGGCTGCGGGAGGCGCTGGATCTCTGGCGGGGTCCGGCGCTGTCCGACGTGCCGTCGCCGTCCCTGCACGCCGTGGCCGGGCGCTGGCTGGCGGAGCTGCGGATCAACGCGTTGGAGCGGCGCATCGACGCCGACCTCCGGCTCGGCCGGCACGCCGAGCTGCTGGGGGAGCTGGCCGGTCTGGTGGCGGACTCGCCGCTGCACGAGCCGTTCCGAGCCCAGCTCATGCTGGCCCTGCACCGCGCCGGCCGCAGCGCCGATGCCCTGCGGACGTATCGGGACGCGCGGTCGATGATCGTCGCCGAGCAGGGGATCGAGCCGGGGGAGCGGCTGCGGGAGCTGGAACGCGGCGTGCTGACCGGGGATCCCGCGTTGGACTGGACGCCGGACAGGGTCGTTGTCCGGCCGCAGGCGTTGCCGCCGGACGTGGACCTGGTGGGTCGAGCATCCCTCGCCGACGAGCTGACCTCCCGGCTGGCCGAGCCGTCCCCGCGCAGCGGCATGCCCGTGGTGCAGGTGATCACCGGCATGTCCGGCGTCGGGAAGTCCGCGCTGGCCGTCCACATCGGTCACCGGCTGCGGGCCTACTTCCCGGACGGCCGGCTGCACGCCACGCTGAGCGACGCCACCGGCCCCGTCCATCCGGCCGAGGTGCTGGGCCGGCTGTTGCGGCTGCTGGGCGTGCTCGGCACCCACCTCCCGGACAGCGTCGAGGGCCGTTCCACGTTGCTGCGTGACCGGTTGGCCGGGCGGCGGGTGTTGCTCGTGCTGGACGACGCCGCCGACGAGGCCCAGGTCAGACCGCTGATTCCCGGCGACGAGTGCTCGGCCGTGCTGGTCACCAGCCGCAACCGGCTGACCGGGCTGGCCGGAGCTTCGACCGTCGACCTGACCGTGCTCGACGACGAGGATTCGCGGCGGCTGCTGGAGACCGTGCTCGGCGCCCAGCGGGTCGCCGCCGAGCTTGAAGCCGCCGCGGACCTGGTCCGGCAGTGCGGCGGGCTGCCGTTGGCGTTGCGGATCGCCGCCGCACGGCTGGCCGCCCGCACGAGCCGTCCGCTGAGCTGGCTGGTGGCCCAGCTGGCCGACGAGCAGCGGCGGCTGGACGGCCTGGAGGCCGGGGATCTGCAAGTGCGAGCCAGCCTCGCAACCGGGTATCGGGCCCTGGACGACGAGCGGCGGCGGGCGCTGCGGCTGCTGGGATCGCTGGACACCACGGAGTACTCGCCACAGCTGGCGGCCGCCGCGCTGGATCGACCGACGCATCGGGCGGAGCGGCTGGTCGAGGATCTGGTCGACGCCCAGCTGCTGGACGAGGTGGCCGACCGGTACCGGATGCACGGGTTGGTGCGGCTGTACGCCCGTGAACAGGTGGAGCCCGTCGAGCGGGCGGCGGCCGTGTCGCGGTCGTTGACGGCGTGGTTGGCGGCGGCGGAAGAGGCCGAGGCGCAGCTGCCGAACGCCGGCTGGCTGCCGCGTCCACCGGGCCAGGGAGCGGTGTCGTCCGGTGATCCGATGGCCTGGTTCGAGTTGGAACGGCCGGAACTGGCCGTCGCCATCGAACAGGCGGCCGTCGAGGGGTATGCGGAACACGCATGGCGGTTGGCGGCAGCCTGCGAAGGCTTCATGGAGCTGCGCGGGCACTGGGACGACTGGCGGCGGTGTCAGGAACGGGCCCTCGCCGCTGCCGTGACCGGCGACGACCGCTGGGGCGAGGCCCGGATGCGCTTCGGCCTGGGTCGGCTGTGCTTCGCCCAGGACCGGCACGACCTGGCCTCGCGGCTGCTGGGGCAGGCCGCGGAGCTGTGGGCCGAGGACTGCCTGTCGCATGCGCATGCGTTGATGGCGCTGGGGGACGTGCACCACCACAACGGGCGCCTCGACCTGGCGCGGCGCTGCTTCGAGGAGGCGGCCGCCGGCTACCACCTGGAGCACGACACCCGCGGCAGCATCAATGCCGGCTTCTGTCTGGGGCTGGTGGATCGCGACGAAGGGGACCGCGACGCCGCGAAAGCGGCCTTGGCGGCGGCGCTGGCGGCCTTCCGAGGCCTCGGCGACTCGTACGGACAGGCCCAGGTCCTGCTGTTCCTCGGCGCCTCGCACAGCAAATGGGGCGACCAGGACCCCGCCGAACGCTGCCTGGTCGAGGCGACCGCGCTGTATCGGGGCTTCGGGGACCGGCTGGGCGAGCTGCGCTGCGCGCGGCAACTCGGGCACGTGCTCGTCACGAGAGGCGACACCGCCCGCGCCGAACGGGTGCTCAGCGGCTGCCAGCGGGCGTTCGCCGAGATCGGGGACGTGTTCGGGGAGGCCACGACCTGCTGGAGTCTGGCCGAGCTGGCGCTGCGCGACGGCGACGAGCGGCTCGGCCGCCGGAGGCTGACCGACGCGCTGGCTTTGTTCACCCGAGCCGGTCTCGAACCGTGGCAGCGGCGTATGCGCGCGCGGTTGGCGGAACTGGGCAGGTCAGCCCCGGTATGACCAGTGCGGCCGATCGGCGGTACCACGAAGCGCCGACGTTGGTCGGTCGTGCAGCTGCGCCGAACGGCACCGACGGTGACCCCCGGCACAAGTCGATCACGTGACCGGGATCGCAGCTGGGCGACGTATCTGCTCCGGCGAGCGCGGGCGGGGCGGAATCCGGGTTTCGGCGGCGGAAAGGGGTCCAGAATCGTCCAGGTCGGGGTAACGCACAGCGACCGGGTGGCCGACTTCCCGGACGGAACCCCTCACGGAGGATTCAGCTAGCGATGAGCGTCACTGCCGAGGCAATCAGCCCGTCCGAGGCGAACCGGAACTCCCGTCCGCTGCCGACCGCGCCGTGCAGCGTCGTGTGGAGCGGCGGGCACGCGTACGTGCTGGAGGGATCGCACGGCCGGGCCCGCTGGGTCGGCGTCGACGACCGCGGCCGCCCCCGCTTCTACACCGGCGACGAGCTCCAGCTCCGCGGCTGGTCCCGCTCCCGGTGACCTCTCGCGGCACCCCCGCGAGTCCCGCTCAGCGTCACACCGAGTTCCGCTCTTCTGCGTTATCCAGTTGCCCGAGCGTCGATTCCCGAGTCGGCGCGCGGGCGGCCAAGTCCCACATCTGGGCAATCCGATCCCGCCCCCGTCTCGTTCTGGCGACACGCCAGCTCCCCGGGGGCGGGATCTCTCATGACGCACCTAGGCTTGGGGCGTGGTCCAAGGCAACGCACACGTACGGTCCGACCGGGTGCTCACCGTCCCCAACCTGCTGAGCATCCTGCGTCTGGCGGGTGTGCCGCTCTTCCTCTGGCTCCTGCTCGGCCCGCGCGAGGACGTGTGGGCCGTGGTGGTGCTGGCCCTGGCCGCCATCTCCGACTGGCTGGACGGCAAGCTGGCCCGCTGGCTCGACCAGACCAGCCGGCTCGGCACCCTGCTCGACCCGGCCGCCGACCGGCTCTACATCCTGGCCACCGCGTTCGCCTTCGTCGTGCGGGACATCCTGCCCTGGTGGTTCGTCGCGCTGGTGTTCCTGCGTGACCTCGCCGTCACCCTCTGCCTGCCCCTCCTGAAGCGAGCCGGCTACGACGCCCCGGACGTGATCTACCTCGGCAAGGCCGGCACCTTCTGCCTGTTGTACGCGCTGCCGATCCTGTTGCTGGCCCAGATCGGGCCGGGCGTCGCCATGATCGCCGGCCCGATCGGCTACGGCTTCGCCGGCTGGGGCCTGCTGATGCACGTCTGGTCCGGCGCGCTCTACGTCTTCCAGTGCGTCCAGGCCGCCCGCCACCCGGTGCGCCGCTGATCAACGCCGAACCACGTGTCGGGACCCGGCCGCGTCCGGTTACATTACAACTGTTGACTGTAACCTAACTGGCCCCTACCGTGAGGTGCATCCCACGGCGAGGAGGCAGACGTGACTACCGCGCAGGAGTTGGTCGACCGCAGCATCCCGTTCCTGGACGAGGTGAAGAACCGCACGGCCGGCGGCAAGCTGGAGACCTGGCTCAACGAGACCCACGGCCCGGGCACCGCCCTCTACGACGACCTGGCCCGCATGATCACCGACGGCGTGCGCGAGGGCTGGGCGGCCAACATCGAGGTGGACGGCCGGCACTACCGCCGCAGCCGCATCGCCGACCCGGCCGACGCGCTGAACTACTTCAGCATCACGGCGGTGTACATGGACAGCGTCGAGCCGTTCCGCGGCCAGTACCACCAGCATCCGTACGGCGAGCTGAACCTGGTCGTGCCGCTGACCCCGGGCGCGGAGCTGATGGGGCCGCGCGGCTGGCAGGGCCCGGGCTGGACCGCGCCGGGGCCGGGCAGCCACCACTACCCGGAGGTCCGCGGCGGGGCGCTGATCGCGCTGTTCTACCTGCCCGCCGGGCGTATCTCCTACGACATCACGCCGCCGGCCGCCTGAGTCCACAGTGGACGTCGCGGAGGCGTTGGCCCGCAGGAGAAGCTGCCGCGGCTACCTGCCGACGGCGGTGCCGGGGGAGGTGGTCGAGCGGGTGCTGGCCCTGGCCTCCCGGTCGGCCAGCAACTCGAACTCCCAGCCGTGGCAGGTCCACGTGGTCACCGGCGCGGCCAAACGCCGGCTGACCGAGGACCTGCTCGCGGCGTACGACACGAACGAACGCGGCCGGGACTACGACTACCAGCCACCGGCGGAGGACTGGCCGGAGCCGTTCCGCGGCCGGCGGCGGGACTTCGGCGACCGGCTGTACGGCGGGGCGCTCGGCATCGGCCGCGAGGACGGGGACCGGCGGGCGGCGCACCACCGCCGCAACTACGACTTCTTCGGGGCGCCGGTCGGCATGATCCTCACCGTCAGCCGGCGCCCGCGGCAGGGAGCTCTGGTCGACGCCGGCCTGTTTCTCCAGTCGCTGATGCTGGCCGCTCGGGCCGAGGGCCTCGACACCTGCGCGCAGGCCTCGCTGATCGACTTCTCCGCGGTGCTGCGGCGGAATCTGCGGATACCCGACGAGCAACTGATCGTGTGCGGACTGTCGCTCGGTTACGGCGACCGCGACCATTTGACCGCACGTTGCCGCACCGCGCGGCTACCCCTGTCCTCTTTCGTCACGTTTCACGACGGCGAGGATGAATACTGCGGTGCATGAACGCCGAGCACGCCCGTCGAAGACGAGACGACTGGCCGGAAGTCGGCTGGACGTCGCTGCGAGTGGTGCAGTTCGACAACGCCGAGCAGGCCGAGCTGCACCTGCCGCCCAGCGGCTGTCAGTCCATCGTGCTGGTCAACAAGGGCCTCAGCCGGATCGAGTCCCGGCACGGATCCACCTGGCGGGGCGCGGAGTACGGCCCCGGCATGATCGGCCTGACCGCGCCGGGCCAGCCGACCGACATCCGCTGGTGCGGGTCGGAACGGAGCTTCACCACGCATGTCGAGCTTCCTTCGGCCCTCATCGACCGCACCTGCGTGGAGTTGTGGGGCCGGGACGCGTCCCGGCTCGGGCGGCCTGACGCGTTGGCGGTCCAGGATCCCGTGCTGTCGTCGGTGATCGACGCGCTGTGCGTGGCCGCCCGGGCCGGGGTCGACGAGTTCTACGCCGAGTCGGCGGCCACGTTCCTCGCGGTGCACCTGCTCACCATGCACGCCGCCGCCCCGCCGCCGCGCGAGGCCGGCCGGGAGGATCACCGGGTGCGGCGGGCCGCGCGGTTCATCCGCGACAACCACTCGCAGCCCTTGACACTGGCCGAGATGGCGGCCGTGGCCGACCTGAGCCCGTTCCACTTCCTGCGCCTGTTCAAGGCGGTCACCGGCCAGACGCCGTACCGCTTCCTGACCAAGGTCCGGGTCGAACGGGCCCGGCGGCACCTGACCCGGCCCGAGCCGTCCATCACGGACATCGCCCACCTGTGCGGCTTCGCGTCGCCGTCCCGGCTGACGGCCGCGTTCCGCAGCGAGACCGGGCTGTCGCCGTCCGAGTTCCGGGCGGCATCGTTGTAGCGGGCGTCGCAATAATTGCCTGTTGACACCGCAATCAGCGGAATGCGCCCGCCGGATCCGGAACCTACCGTGACGACGTGTCCACGAACGACGTACCCGCCACCACGGTCGACGTGACCTGCACCGTCAACGGCGAACCCGTCCAGCTGCGGCTGGATCCCCGGGAGTCGCTGCTGGACGTGCTGCGCGAACGACTTGCCCTCACCGGCACCAAGAAGGGCTGCGACCAGGGCCACTGCGGCGCCTGCACGGTGCACCTCGACGGCCGACGCGTGGTGTCCTGCCTGACGCCGGCCGTGCAGGTCGACGGCCTCCAGGTGCACACCATCGAGAGCGTCACCGGCCCGGACGGCGAGCTGCACCCGTTGCAGCAGGCCTTCGTCGACAACGACGCCCTCCAGTGCGGCTACTGCACGCCCGGGCAGATCATGTCCGGCCTCGCCTGCATCGCCGAGGGGCACACCGCCGACGACGACGAGATTCGCGAGTACCTCAGCGGAAACGTGTGCCGCTGCGGTGCTTATGTCGGGATCGTCGCCGCCGTCCGACAGGCGGCCCAGCGATGAAACCCTTCGCCTACACCGCGCCCTCCAGCGTCGACGCCGTCGTCGAGGCGCTGCGGGTGGCCCAGCCGGGAACCAAGATCCTGGCCGGCGGAACCACCCTGTACGACTTGATGAAGCTCGGGGTGGAGGCGCCGTCGGCGGTGATCGACGTGCACCGGCTGCCCGAGCTGACCGGCATCTCGGTCACGGACTCGGAGGTGGTCCTCGGGGCCGGCGTGCGGATGGCCGACGTCTCCGACCACCCCGTGATCCGGCCGTCCTACACGGCTCTGGCCGAGTCGATCTGGCGGGCCGCGTCGCAGCAGCTCCGCAACATGGCGACCCTGGGCGGAAACCTGTTGCAGCGCACCCGATGCGGCTACTTCCGTGACGCCGACATGCCGTGCAACAAGCGGAATCCCGGCAGCGGCTGCGCCGCCATGGAGGGCGTCGACCGGCCGCACGCGCTGCTGGGCGCGAGTTCCCTGTGCAGTGCAACGTATGCCGGCGACTTCGCCATCGCGCTGCTGGCCTTCGACGCCGTTGTGGACGT
Organism: Kutzneria sp. NPDC051319; assembly: GCF_040682195.1. Lineage (NCBI taxonomy): Bacteria > Bacillati > Actinomycetota > Actinomycetes > Pseudonocardiales > Pseudonocardiaceae > Kutzneria > Kutzneria sp. NPDC051319. The sequence continues at coordinate 68,602 of NZ_JBFBAM010000039.1, forward strand.
CGTCGGGCCGCGTGGCGAGCGGTCCATCCCGCTGGCCGAGCTGCACGTCGAACCGGGGGAGGACCCTCGGCGTGAGCACGTGCTCGACATCGACGAGCTGATCGTCCGCATCCGGGTGCCGCTGACCGAAGCCGGCCGGGGCTCGACCTACCTGAAGATCCGCGACCGCGAGTCCTACGCCTTCGCGCTGGCCTCGGCGGCGGTCGGGCTGGTGATCGACGGCTCCGGCATCGTCACCGAGAGCCGGATCGCGCTCGGCGGCGTGGCCACCCGCCCGTGGCGTGCGGTCGAGGCGGAGCAGTCCCTGCTGGGGCAGCCGCTGACCGCGGCGGCCGCGCGGCGCGCCGGCGAGATCGCGTTCGCGGCGGCACGTCCGGGCCGTACCAACGAATTCCGTATCGAGCTGGGCATTCGCACGGTCGCCGACGCCGTGCGCACCGCCGGGGAGCGAGCCGTCCGATGAGGGTCGACGCGTACGACAAGGTCACCGGGAAAGCGCTCTACGGGGCCGACCGCGTGCTGCCGGGCATGGCCTTCGCCGCCCTGGCGCTGGCCAAGATCGGCCGGGGGCGGGTGTCCGGTGTGGACACCAGCGCCGCGTTGGCGGTGCCGGGCGTGCTGTTGGTGGAGACGAAGTTCGATCTCGCCGGCCCCGGCTTCGTGATGGGCGGCGGCTTCGGTTTCCAGAGCCTGCAACCGATGACCGACGACCACATCGCCTACCGCGGCCAGCCGATCGCGATCGTGGTCGCGGAGACCCCGGTCGCCGCGACCGAGGCCGCCGAGGCGATCACCGCCGAGTACGAGCAGGAGCCCTTCGCCCTGCACCTCGACTCCGAGGGCGCCACCACGCTCGTGCAGGAGGAGGCCATTCCCCTGCCGTTCCTGGCCGACATCAAGGTCGGCGACGCGGACGCGGTGATCGACAACAGCGCTGTGCAGATCGACGCCACCTACGAGCACCCGCCGCAGCACGCCGTGCCGATGGAGCTCAACGGCGGCGTCGTGCAGTGGCAGGGAGACCGGCTGATCGTGCACGAGGGCACCCAGAACGCCAACGCCTTGCGCTTCGGGCTGGCCCAGCAGCTGGGCATCGACCCCGAGCTGATCGAGGTCCATTCGCCGTATGTCGGCGGCGGATTCGGGCAGAAGAACTCCCTGTTGGTCCACATCGGACCGTTGGCTGTGGTGTCGCGGCGGCTGGGGCGGCCGGTCAAGCTCGTGCTGGCCCGCACCCAGACCTTCCACAACGGCAGCTTCCGGCCGGCCAGCAAGCAACGGATCCGGCTCGGCGCGGACGAGTCCGGCAAGATCCTGGCCGTCGTGCACGAGGTCGACCAGCAGACGTCCCGGCACGACCTGTTCATCGCGATGCACAACGAGACCTCCAGCCGGCTGTACGGGTATTCCGCATTCCGCGGCCGGCAGCGACTGGTGCAGACCGACATGCAGACCCCGGGCTACATGCGGGCGCCGTTCGAGAGCCCGTCCATGTTCGCCATCGAGCAGGCGGTCGACGAGTTGGCCTACAAGGTCGGCCGGGATCCCGTGGACCTGCGGCTGGCCAACGACACCGACACCGATCCGGTCACCGGCCTGCCGTTCTCCAGCCGCCACGTCGCCGACTGCCTGCGCCGGGGCGCGGAGCTGTTCGGCTGGTCCGGGCGCAATCCCGAGCCCGGTTCGATGCGGGCCGAGGACGGTTCGCTCGTCGGTTGGGGCGTGGCCATCGGCAACTACCCCGGCAGCATCGTCGCCGCCAACGCGACGCTCACCGCGTCGGCCGACGGCCGCGTCGCCGTCGCCGTCGACGGACATGAGATGGGGCAAGGGATCCGGTCCGCGGTGGCCCTGCTCGTCGCCCGGGATCTCGGGATTCCGGTGGCCGACGTGACCGTGCAGGTCGGTGACACCACCGTCGGCACGCAGCACCTCACCGCCGGTTCCTGGGGCACCGCAACGGCTCTTCCGGCCGTCCACTCGGGACTCCAGGAGCTGCGCAAGCACCTCAACGTCGCGGACACCGGTGACGTCGATGTCGCCTCGGCCGTGGCCGACACCGGGCACGCCGTCCAGGTGTCGGTCGGATCCCTCGGGCCCGGGCAGACCGCCGATGCCTTGGCCCAGACCAACACCGGCCACCTGGCCATCTCCGGCCCGGTGTTCCCCGGCTTCGTCACCTTCAGCTGGATCGCGCACTTCGTCGAGGTCCACGTCGAGCCGACCACCTGCCGCATCCGGGTTCCCCGTGTCGTCAGCGTGGCCGACTGCGGCCGGGTCGCCAGCCCCGTCACCGCCGCCAGCCAGGTCCGCGGCGGCGTGATCTGGGGCATCGGCGCCGCGCTGCGGGAGGAGAGCATGGTCGACGACCGCGTCGGGGGCTTCCTCAACACCACGTTGGAGGAGTACCCGGTCATGGTCAACGCCGATGTGCACCGCATCGACGTCGACTTCATCGACAAGCCCGACTACCAGTTCAACCCCGTGGGCGTGAAGGGCCTCGGCGAGGTCTCCATGGTCGGCGCCGCCGCGGCCGTGGCCAATGCCGTGCACCACGCCACCGGTCGCCGGCACCACCGACTGCCCATCCGGATTGAGCATGTCCTCTGAGACAACGGGTTCCGAGGTCTCAGGAGCTGATCGTCCCGCGGTGAGCGCCCCGGACGCGATGAGTCCGGCGGCGCTCGCCGAGGCACGGCGGGACCAGCCTCGGCGCGGGTTGCTGGGCCTGCTGTTCGTCGTGCCGGCGTCGGTGCTGTTGGCCGTCGGCTGGGGTGGGCCGGTGCACTCGCTCACGGTGCTCGGGCCCTTGTTGACGTTCGCGCTGCCAATTGTCGCGGTCATCGCCTTCTGGTGGCAGGACTGGCCCGGCTCGCTGCTGACCGGCGGCTGGTCCGGGCTCGGCGACACCGTGATCGTCGCCGTCGGCGGGGTGCTGCTGACCGTCCTCGGCCAGGCCCTGCTGCAAGACGTTGACCTGCAAGGGATTTTCTCCCCCGGACCAGGCCATCCCTCGGTGGCCTCGACCGTTCCGCTGGCCGTCGGCATCTTCGGGCTCATCCTCCAGTTGACGCTGGTCGGCGAGTGCTGGCCGCTGCGTTCCCTGGCCCGGGTTCCCTCCGGTGTCGCCGCTCTGGCGCTGTGCTGGGTAGTCGGCCTCGTCCTCTACGGCGCCCTGGTCCGCACCGGCTTGATGACCGGCGAGGCCTATGCCAGCTGGTTCGCCGCCCTCGGCATGTGGCAGATGGTCTGGTACGTCGCCCTGCGCGGCTGGCCCTTCGCCCGCATCCCTCAGCGGGGCGTGCGGTTGGTGACCGCGCACCTCGCCGTCATCGCGTGCGGCTGGTTGACCTACCTGTTCGCCGTCCACGCCCTCGGCTGGGAGACCGGCCGCGTCGCCGAGGTCTCCGGCTCCGCCATCGGCGCCATTCTCGTGGTCGCTATGCTTTTCGAGGCCTGGCCGGCCATCCGCCTCGCCGAGGTCCCCGGCCGCACCCTCGCCCTGATCCTGGTGGCCGTGCTGACCTCCGTGCTCTCGTCGGCGCTGCCCATCGTGGCCGGCTGGATCGGCGTGCCCGACGCACAGGCCCTGAGCTGGTCCACGCACGCCACCCTGAACGCCCTGAGCCTGGCCGTGATCCTGCACGTGGCCGTCTGGCGGCGCTGGCTGGCCGACTAGTCATGGCCAGAGTGGCTCGGGGATTTCCGGTGTGTACGGACGATCCCAGTGATTGCGGCTGCTGACCTCGTGCACGGGACGGCGGTTGGCGGCGACGCCCCAGCGGCCGAGGGGATAGCCGAGGGCGAGCATGGCGGTCATCTCCCACCCCTGGGCGGCGGGCACGCCGAGGAGCTTGAACACTTCATCGGCCTTGTACCGCAAGACGGTGGTGATGGTGCCGCCGACGCCCTCGGCACGAGCGGCCAGCAGGGCGCTCCAGATGGCGGGGTAGATGTTGGCGCCGCCGTGGTCGTCGATGGCGAACACGAACAGCAGCAAGGGAATCTGCTCGAAGTGCTCGGTGAAGTAGCCGCCGGACTTCTTGATCCGGCCCAGCGTCTCGGCATGCTCGACGGGATCGTGCAGGGTCCGGGCCAGGGCGCCGGCGTTGATCTCGGCGTACTCGAGCTAGCGGGCGGCGCGGTACAGGGACGCGAGTTCGGCCTTGAGGGCCGGATCGTCCACGGCGAGGAAGTGCCAGCGCTGGGTGTTGCCGCCGTTGGGGGCGCGGATGGCGGCGTCGAGGATGCGGCCCTGCACCTCGACCGGCACGGGGTCCGCTCGCATCCGGCGCATCATCCGGGTGGTGTACAGGGCCTCGTGCACGTCCATGGTCACTCCCGCTCGGCGGCGACGGCCGGCCACAGCACGGCCACCACGCGCTCGGCGAGCTCCTTGGTCGGCTCCCCGCGGTAGAACGCGGCGAAGTAGCTGCCGAAGCACATGATCGCGATGGTGTGAGCGTCGATGCCGGCACGGGCGGCCCCACGCTCCTGGAGCTGCCCCAGCACGTCCTCCAGCATCGCCACGCGAGGCTCGACGGCATGGGTGCGCAGGATGTCCAGCAGCTCCGGCGTGCGGATGGCCTCGCCGGCGAAGTTGCCCATGAGCACCATGGCGTCCGGGTTGAAGTAGGCGGGGTCGAGTCGGCGTACGGCCTCGACCAGCGCCTCCCGCGGTTCGAGCTGGGACAGGTCGACGGTGTACATGTCGCGCTGGCGGCGGAAGCCGTAGTCGAGCGCGTCCACCACCAGGTCGAACTTGGTGGCCCAGCGGCGGTACAGCGTCGGCCGGGTGACGCCGGCGTCGGCCGCGATGTCGCCGATGGTCATCCGCGAGTAGCCGTCCCGCACCAGCCGGTCCCGGGTGGCCAGGATGATGGCCTCGTCGATGGCCGCGTCCCTCGGCCTGCCCCCGAGATTGCGGTCCTCCTGCGCTTTCGGCATGGCCCCACCGTACCGGATAAGTTACAGCTGTTGGTTGTAACCATGGTCGACTTCAGTTACGGTCATCATCTGTAACGGAACCTGTATCGAAACCTCGGCTGGAGGCGGCGCGGTGGTCAAGCACTGGTTCGACTTCATGTGCCCGTTCTGTTACATCGCCCAGGACCGCAACAAGATCCTGGCGCGGCACGGGATCGAGGTCGTGCACCTGCCGTACCAGATCCACCCGGAGATCCCGGAGAGGGGTCTCCGGGCCGCTGGAGAGCCGCGACAGCGGCACCGTCGCCATCGTCGAGCACCCGTTCGCCGTCGGCACCATCACCCGCTCCGCACCGGCACACCCGTGAAGACGAGCATTCCTTCGTGCTGGCGGGCGAGATCGGCTTCCGCTCCGACGACACCGAGGTCGTGCTCGGCCCCGGCGGCTTCATCACCAAGCCCCGCGGCCAGATGCACGCCATGTGGAATGCCGCCGACCGTCCCGGCCGCATCCTCGAGGTCATCGCCCCCGGCGGCTTCGAGACCTACTTCCGCGACCTGGCCGAGCTCCTCGCCTCCGTCACCCCGCCGCCCGGCACCGCGCTGCACGAGACCCCCGAGTTCGCCGACCTGGCCTCCAGCTACGGCCTCACCTACGGCAACCCCGAGTGGCTCGACGACATCGTCGCCCGCTACGGCCTCACCCCGCCCAACCACTGACCCTGGTTCGCGGGCCTGCTCACGATCACCATCCGGCCGAAGCCCGTGGTGGCGATGCGATCCAGCACAAAACCGGCGGCCACGGCCTCGGCGGCCAGATCCTCGGCGCTCGGGCCGAAACGGGTCTCCAGGCCGTGGGCGATCAGGCGGCGGACCGTCCACGCGGGGCGGTCCTCGGCGCTGGGCACGGCCTCCATCTCCTGGATGAACAGCTTGCCGCCGGGCTTGAGCGCCCGCAGGATCATGGCCAGCGTCGCGGGCCGGATGGCGGCCGGGAAGAACGGCTGGGCCCAGAAGGCGGCCATGAACTCGTCGCGTTCCGGCACGTCACGGGCGTCCAGGCGGCGGATGTCGACCCGGTCGGACACGCCCAGCTCCGCGGCCCGGCGCACGGCCTCGGCGGCGACCGCGGGCACGAGCTCGACGGCGACGCCCCGCATCTCAGGGATGGTGCTGGCCATCGTCAGGCTGGCGCAGGCCACGCCGCAGCCGACGTCCAGCATCCGCCCGGACCGAACCTGCGCCGGCAGCTCGGGCAACTGCTCGAACAGCTGCCCGTACACCGCCTTGGTCACCTCGGTGACATGGCCGCCGACGGCGTTGGCCACCACCAGGGCCTCGTCCTCGGTCAGCGCCAGCGGCCCCGGCTGCTCGACCACGGCCCGGACCTGCCGGACCTCCATCTCGATCTGCGCCAGCTTGTCGTCCAGCGGGATCCAGGCGCCGTCCGCCACCACGGCCGCGAACGCGGCGGCCAGCCAGGTCCTGCCGCCGTCCCGCTCGACGACGCCGTTGGCCGCCAACGCGTCCAGCACGTCCGACACGCGGGCGGCCGGCAGGCCGGAGAACTCGGCCAGCTCGTCGGCCGTCCGCGGCTCCAGCAGGAACGTGGTCCAGCCCTTCTCGTGCACGGCCGTGAGCAGGCCCAGCAGCTGCGCCCCGGCGCGCATCTCCTCCAGCCGCTGCCGGGCCTGCATCGCCAGTGCTACCGCTTCCTGAGTCACCGCAGTGCCTTTCGCCCGTGGACCGTTCGTCCACAATGTACGCACTGAAGCGTTCTTCAGCTCGCTTCAGCAACCGTTCAGGTCGTCCCGCGCATGATCGCCGCAGCACCTGGACGAAGGGAAGCCGTATGAGGAAACGAAGCACCGTCTTTGCCCTGATGGTCGCCGCCGCGGCCACCGTGGCCCTCGCGACGCCGGCCGCGGCCATCGTGGGCGGCGCGGACGCCACCCAGACCTACGGCTTCATGGCCTCTATGCAGGACAAGGCCGGCGCCCACCAGTGCGGGGCCTCGCTGATCGCCGCGCAGTGGCTCGTCACGGCCGGGCACTGCGTCACCGACGCCGAAACCCTCGGAGTCGAGGATCCTTCGCAGTACCAGTTCCGGATCGGCTCCCTCGACCGCACCCGGGGCGGCGAACTGGTCGTGGCCGACCTGTTCATCCGGCACGAGGGCTGGGACAACTCCCTGCACAACGACATCGCCCTCGTGCACCTCACCAAGCCCGTCCACGCGCGCCCCATCGCCATCGGCGCCGCCCCGTCTACCGGCACGAAGATCCGGGAACTGGGCTGGGGCAGCACCTGCCCGCATCACGGCTGCGACAGTCCGGTGAGGCTGCAACAACTCGACATCACCACCGCGCCGGCCGCGGACTGCACCTTGCCCGACTTCAACGCGACCCGACAACTGTGCAGCGACAACAAGGGAGGCACCGTCAATGCCTGTTACGGCGATTCGGGCGGCCCCGCCGTGGCGTCGGCCTACGGCCGGTGGCTGCTCGTCGGCGCGGCCAGCCACGGGCAGAGCGACCCGTGCGTGGCCATGGCCGGCATCTTCACCAGCGTCCCCTTTTACGCCGATTGGATCGCCGCGCACACCGAGCAGCGAACGCCGACCGCCCTGCCCGCCATGACGGGCAGGGCAGCCGGCTCAGGTCACGGGTAGTCCGTCACCGTGGAGGGGACGGTGGCCGTGCCGACGGTCGGCGGGCCGACGTCGTTGATCACGTGGTTGAACTCGCCGTCGCCGGCCAGAGAGACGACGGACAGGTCGTGCATGCGGACGCCGGGCGTGACGGGGACCTCGAAGCCGTGGTCCTGTCGGATGGAGGTGTCGGCGGTGTAGTTGCAGTAGCTGCCAAGCCCCCACGCCTCGTGGCTGGTGACGGAGTTCTCCACCTTGTACGCCGCGAAGCCGAGCGTGGCGCCGTTCTGCACGGAGGCCTGGTTCGGCGCGTCGTAGGCCTTCTCGTTCTGGAAGAACAGGGTGCGGCCGCCGTTGCCGAACCAGTCCACGTCGTACTTCTTGAAGTGCTCGCTGAACAGGCCGGTGGCGAGAACGTTGTTGCCGCGCACGACAAGGCCGTAGTCGGCGGGGTTGTCGTTCCAGCCGACGCCGTCGCCGTGGTCGGCCCGCCACAGCCAGGTGTGGTCGATGACCGTGTCGTTGCTGTCGACCTCCATCGCCGTGCCCGCGGCGGCCCGGCCGGCGCCGCCGATGCGCACGTAGACGTCCTGGATGACGGTGGGGTCGTTGGCGTGGCCGACATTCGAGCCCGGGGCGCCGATCTGGATCATCTGCGGCGATGACACCGGGCCGGCGTCGAGCAGCAGGCCGGCGACGCGGACGCCGTCGACATCGGCGACCTTGAGCGGGACCACGCCGTTGTCCGGCACGACGGTGGCCTCGCCGAGGCCGAGCACGACGGTGTCCGGCCGGGTGACGTTGATCGTCTGGTCGACGTGGTAGATGCCCGGCGTGAACAGCAGGTTCAGGCCCTGGGCCAGCGCGGCGTTGATGGTCGCCGCGGTCGCGCCGGCCTTGACGACGTAGAAGCGGCTCAACGGGATCGAGGTGCCGGGTGTGTGGCCGTTGGCCCAGGACACGCCGCGCGCGTTGGTGCGCTTGGCCGGCACGAACACCGAGTAGTTGCCGGTGCCGTCGAGGTACAGGTACGGCTTCTCGATCGACTCGGGGGTGGTGTCCAGCGTGGTGTAGGTCGGGTTCGGGAAGCCCTGCGCGGGCGCGCCCTGCACACCGGAGAACACCTGGTTCCACACGCCGTTGCTCCAGCCGCCGATCGCGCTGTCCCGGGTGTAGAACTGCTGCTGCGCGTAGTTGCCGACCTGGCCGGAGATCCGGCTGTCGGCGATGTAGCCGCCGCTGGCCCAGCCGTAGCTGGCCGAGTCGAGGTTCAGCCCGCCACGCACGTCCATGCGCCGGAACGGGGCCGCCTGGGCGACCGCCCACCGGTCCGTGCCACTGACCGGGTTCAGGGCCATGTTCTCCGCTGAGCGCCAGAAGTTCAGGGTGGCGTTGCCGGCGTTCCAGCCCGCGTCGACGGTGATGTCGCCGTTGATCAGGACGTCGTCCGGGTCCTGGCCGAGGCCGGAGATGGAGGTGTAGAAGCCGATCTGGGCGTTGAGGCCGCTGTACGTGCCGGGCTTGAGCAGGATCTGGTAGCGCCCGGCGCCGAACTGGGCCCGTTCCTGCTGCTGGAAGACGGCGTCGAGCTGGCCCTGGAGGTTGGGCGTCGACGGGTCGAAGACCAGCACGTTCGGGCCGAGGTCGCCGCCGCCCTGCACCGGTGGCGTCGATCCGCCGCTCGTGTGCACCTGGAGTTCCCAGAGGGAGTAGCCGTAGCCCGTGCCGCGCTGCGTGCCGGTGAGCCGGAGGTAGCGGGCATTCCCGGCCACGGTCAGGGTTTCCGTGCCGCCGGCGCCGGTGGTCGTCGAGTACGCCGTCGTCCAGTTGGTGCCGTCGTTGGACAGCGCTATCTGGTACGCCTTCGCGTACGCCGTTTCCCACTGGAGCACGACCTGGCACACGCTCATCGCCGCGCCGAGGTCGACCTGGATCCACTGCGGGTCCGTGGCCGCGCTCGACCACCGGGTGCTGGCGTCGCCGTCCACTGCCGCCGACGCCGGCGTGCCGCCGTTCTCCTGGCTCGACGCCGTCGCCGCGTGGCCCTTGGCCGCGTTGTCCGTGCCGCAGTTCGACCCCGAGCCGCCGGTGTCGCCGTAGACCTGGAACTCGAACACCGAGTAGCCGTAGCCCATGGCCCGCTGCGTGCCGGTCAGCCGGACGTACCGGGCATTCCCGGCCACCGCCAGCGTTTCCGTGCCACCCGCGCCCGTGGTCGTCGAGTACGCCGTGGTCCAAGCGTTTCCGTCTTGGGAGAGCGCTATCTCGTACGCCTTGGCGTACGCCGCCTCCCACTTCACCACCACCTGGCCGACCGCGTGCACCGCCCCCAGGTCGACCTGAAGCCACTGCGGGTCCGTGGCCGCGCTCGACCACCGGGTGGTGGCGTCGCCGTCGACTGCCGCCGACGCCGGCGTGCCGCCGTTCTCCTGGCTCGACGCCGTCGCCGCCTTGCCCTGCGACAGCAGCGTCGATGCGGCCTGCCCTCGGCCCGCCGACGCCACCAGCGTCAGGCCGACCAATAAGGACAGGATCACGGCGGCCACGGACAGGTTGGCTGCGGTGCGGCGGTGTGGTCCCGACCGCGCTGACACGTGCATGGGTCGCTCCTGGGGCTGGGGGACAGGGCTGGGCAACAGGACTGAGCCGGAGCGCCCGGCGGACTCCGAACACGCACGACCCCGCCCGGGTCGGCTGCCGCGCGGCCCCGCCCTGGTCAGGGCCGGTGCCGCGCTGACCCGATCCCTGGTCAGGACGGTCACCGCACGGCCCCGATCTGGACAGGACGATGGCGGCGCAATCCCGACCGTGGTCGGGGTCGTTGCCGCGCAGTCCCGACCCTGGTCAGGGTCTTTGCCGAGCAGTTCCGACCTGGTCAGGACCGTCGCCGCGTGAACCGGCCCCCGGTCAGGACCGTTGCTGCTCGGATCTGACCCCGGCCGTTGCTGCTCGGATCTGGCCCGGGCCGTCGCTGCTCGGATCCGGCTCGGTCGGAGCCGTTGCCGTGCGGAGCGGGCCTGGACCGAACCCTTCCCGTGTGGAGCCGACCTGGACTGGATCGTCGCCGTGCGGACGCGGCCCGGGAGGGGCTGCGGCGTGCTCGGAGAGCGCTCTCCCAAAGCATGGTCCACGGCGTTCGCGGCGGTGTCAATGGGGTCGTGGAGACGCCGATAAACCGGCATTCCCGGCAAAAGAGCCGTAGGCGGAGAGCGCTCTCCGAGGATGGTTCCGGCAGGTGGGACTCGACTGCTCCGAACGGGCGGTGGCGGGAACACTCTCGGTGTTGTTCCTTCGCCTCCGTTTGATCACGATCCAGGTACGGTGGGCACCCACGGCGGCGGTCCGACGGCGGCGGGTGACATCCTCGTCGGTGCGGCCGGCGCGGCGATGACCAGGAAGAAGGAAGGCTCGGCAGGTGGTTCCACTGGACCTCAGACACACCCGTGAGCGCGAGCGGGCGCTGGTGACGACACCGGGCACGGTGCGCGTCGGCGGCGCCGATCACGCCGGGCGGCCCGGGGACGGGATGCTCGCCCGGCAGCCGCGCACGCCGTCCGACCACACGGAACTCACGGAGCAGGGCTGATGTCGATCTTCCAGAGGCTCTTCGGCTGGTTGGGGAGCCGCCAGGGGCGCGGTCAGTCCAGCACGGTAGGTTTGAGCGGTCCCGAAGGATCCACCAGCAGGAGGCGAGCTCAGGTGAGCACGAACGACGGGCCCGGTGTTCCGCCGGAGCAGTCCCCGGAGCGGACCACCGTCTTCCGGGCGGACTTCCTCACCGACGCCGAGGGCGTCGGGGCCCCTGTCCAGGAGCCGGCGGTCGCCGGCGTCGACGCACTGCCGGCCGGGTCCGCCCTGCTGGTGGTCAAGCGCGGCCCCAACGCCGGTTCGCGCTTCCTGCTCGACCAGGACACCACGAGCGCGGGTCGGCACCCCGACAGCGACATCTTCCTCGACGACGTCACCGTCTCCCGCCGGCACGCCGAGTTCCGGCGTGAGGGCGGCGAGTTCGTGGTGATCGACGTCGGCAGCCTGAACGGCACCTACGTCAATCGCGAGCCGGTCGACCAGGCCGTGCTGGCCAACGGCGACGAGGTGCAGATCGGCAAGTTCCGCCTGGTGTTCCTCACCGGCCCGGGATCCGGGGGCCAGGGGGGCCAGTGACGTCGGCCGGGCGGCCACAGCGCGAGGGTCTGAGCATCGGGACGGTGCTGGCGCAGCTGCGCCCCGAGTTCCCGGACGTGACCATCTCCAAGATTCGGTTCCTCGAGTCGGAGGGCCTGCTGCGCCCGGCGCGCACGCCGTCGGGCTATCGGCAGTTCACCCAGGCCGACGTGGACCGGCTCCGCTATGTGCTGGCCGCCCAGCGCGATCACTACCTGCCGCTCAAGGTGATCAAGGAACAGCTCGACGCGGCGTCCGACCCCGACCAGCCGGCTCGCGCCCTGGTCGGGGTCGATCGCTTACCCACGCCTGAGGACTTCGCCGCCGGCCACGAGGTGCGGATGACCCGTGAGGAACTCTTCGCCGAGACCGGCATCGATCAGCGGCTGCTGACCGAGTTGGAGAACTACGGCCTGGTCCGGTCCGGCGCGGCCGGCTTCTACGACCAGGACTCGATGCTGGTCGCGCGGATCGTGGTGGCCATGGGGGAATTCGGCATCGAACCCCGCCACCTGCGCGCCTTCAAGGTGTCGGCCGACCGCGAGGTGGGGCTGCTGCACCAGATCGTCGGCCCGATGTACCGGCAGCGCGATCCCGACGCGCGGGAGCGGGCCGACGAGATCGTCCGGGAACTGGCGTCGCTCTCGGTTGCGCTCCATACACTTCTGGTCAAGACCGAACTGCGCGGCATGGCCGGCGGGTGATCTTGACAACGCGCCCGCCCGCAAGCGTCGTGCCCGCATGGCGGGTAGCGTTGTAGGAGTCCGTGGGGGATCCTCGTACGTGCGGGGACGCCGAGGTTCAGCCCGCTGAGGGAGGCGATACCCGATGAGCGAGATGCGCGTCGTCGGAGTTCGGGTCGAGCTGCCCGCGAACAGCCCGATCCTGTTGCTGCGTGAAACCGATGGTGACCGCTATCTGCCGATCTGGATCGGGAACGCGGAAGCGACGGCCATCGCCATCGAGCAGCAGGGTGTGCGGCCGGCCCGGCCGCTGACCCATGACCTGCTCAAAGAGGTGATCGCCGCCCTCGGCCGGGAGCTGACCCAGGTCCGCATCACCGACCTGCAGGAAGGCACCTATTTCGCCGAGCTCGTGTTCGACGGCGGCATCAAGGTGTCCGCCCGCCCGAGCGACTCGGTCGCCCTCGCGCTGCGCGCGGGTGTGCCCATCCACGCCGAGGAATCCGTGCTGGCCGAGGCCGGCCTCGTCATCCCGGACGAGCAGGAGGACGAGGTCGAGAAGTTCCGCGAGTTCCTGGACTCGGTGTCGCCCGAGGACTTCCGCGGAGCGGAACAGTAGGGCACAGTCGCGGAGCGGAACAGTGACATTGCCGCGCGTTCCGCGCGGGGCTCGGCCGCTCTGATCCGGTGCCTCCTCGCGCTGTTGCCGGCGCCGTCGCGGCGCGACATGACTTCATGCAGGGAAGGACGCCTTACCCTCGTTCAACGCGGGTAAGGCGTCCTTCCCTGCATTGGGGTGGGGAACCGACTTTCGTAGGCGGCGGGGTCACGGGCCAGCCTCTAGGGTGTCGGGGATGATCTCCAGTCGGGTCTTCGCGATTGCCGCGTCCGCCGCCGTCCTGTGCCTGTCCGGGATGGTCTCGGCCAGCGCCGCGCCCTCCGTCAACACGCTCGATGTGCCGGCCAAGCCCAAGGCTGCGTCGACGGCCAAGGCCGCCGCCGACAATCCGGCTTGTGTGTACACGAAGGCGGTGCCGGCCGACAGATTCAAGGGCCTGCCGACCTTCGACCCGGCCCAGGCGGCCAAGCCGTACACCGCCCACCTGATCACCGACCAGGGCCTGATCACCTTCCAGGCGCTCACGGACAAGGCGCCGTGCACGACCAACTCGTTCCGCTTCCTCAGCGAACACCACTACTACGATCTCACGCACTGTCACCGCCTGGTCACCCAGCGGATCTTCGTGCTCCAGTGCGGCGACCCCACCGGCACCGGCAGCGGCGGCCCGGGCTACTCGTTCCCGGACGAGAACCTGACCGGCGCCACCTACCCGGCCGGCACGGTGGCGATGGCCAACGCGGGCCCGAGCACCAACGGCTCCCAGTTCTTCTTCTGCACCGAGGACACGAAGCTGTCGCCGAACTACACCCCGTTCGGGCGGGTCACGGGCGGCCAGGACGTGCTGCGCAAGATCGCCGCCGGCGGCGAGGACGACCAGAACAACACCGGCGACGGCTTCCCGAATCTGCCGGTCGACATCCTGCATGTGCAGGTCGCTGGTCGATAGGCTCTTTGCGCCGTCAGACACTTACCGTCAATGCTGTCCTCGGTTCAGTGACACGCAGTCGTCACCGTGACGACCGCCTCCACATGACGGTTTCGCGTACCCGCGCGTCGCGTTGACCCGTCCCATGGGCGGACTTACCGTCAGAGGGGAGTCGGTCGTGACGGTGTGAACCCCCATCGTTGCGACCTTGTGACCGACGGTTCCCCGGACGGAGGACCGTCGGTTCCGGTCGCCGGTCGTCAGGCCGGTCGAGGGGAGGCTGTCGTGGTGGAGGGTGCGCCCGCCGGGTCCGGCGCCGGCGAACAGGGTGCCCTGTTCCCGGACGCTTCGGCGCCCGACGAGCTCGTCGGCTACCGGGGACCCGCCGCGTGCCAGATCGCCGGCATCACCTACCGGCAGCTGGACTACTGGGCCCGCACCGAGCTGGTCGCGCCGTCGATCCGCAGCGCGCAGGGCTCGGGCAGCCAGCGCCTGTACTCGTTCAAGGACCTGCTGGTCCTCAAGGTGGTCAAGCGCCTGCTGGACACCGGCGTCTCGCTGCACAACATCAGGGTGGCGGTGGAGCACCTCCGCCGGCGCGGGGTGGCCGACCTGGCCCGGATCACGCTGTTCAGCGACGGCACAACCGTGTACGAGTGCACCTCGCCGGAAGAGGTCGTCGACCTGCTCCAGGGCGGCCAGGGCGTGTTCGGCATCGCCGTCAGCGGGGCCATGCGGGAGATCAGCGGCACCATCCACGAGTTCCAGGCGGAGCGCGCGGACGGCCTGGAGCTGGAGCCGCAGGGCGGCGACGAGCTCACCCAGCGCCGGCAGGCCCGCCGCACCGGCTGAACGTGATCGAGATGACACGCGGTGGTCAAGGCTGGGGTCCGTAGCCCGGCCGGGGTAAACTCGCGCCTGTAGTCGCACATCCCGTGCGGGAGAGCCCGGACCCCGGTCCGGCGCCGAAGGAGCAAATCCTCCCCGGAACCTCTCAGGCACCCAGGACCGCACGGGACAGACGCCTCTGGAAAGAGGACGCGGGGCCTCCTCGCGTCCCGCCGACGGTGCAAGCCCGCGCGTGCGCGGGTGAAGCTCTCAGGTGCCCGTCACGGGCGGGGACAGAGGGGGAGGGCAAACGGCCCGCGCCCGTATGCCCGACGCCCCGGAGGCACGACGCATGACGACTGACCGCATTCCCCTTGCCGCGCTCGAGCACGGCACGCCCTTCGCGGACCGCCACGTCGGTCCCCGTGCCGCCGAGCTGGGCAAGATCCTGGACGTCGTCGGCGTCGGCTCGCTGGAGGAGCTGGCCCAGCGCGCGGTGCCGTCGGCCATCCGCAGCGACGCCCTGACGCTGAGCCTGCCCGCCCCGGCCACCGAGGTCGAGGCGCTGGCCGAGCTGCGCGCCCTGGCCGACCGCAACCGGCCCATGACCCAGATGATCGGGCTGGGCTACTACGGCACGGTCACCCCGGGCGTCATCCTGCGCAACGTGCTGGAGAGCCCGGCCTGGTACACCGCCTACACGCCGTACCAGCCGGAGATCTCCCAGGGCCGCCTGGAGGCCCTGCTCAACTTCCAGACCATGGTCGGCGACCTGACCGGGCTGCCGGTGGCCAACGCGTCGATGCTGGACGAGTCGACCGCGGCCGCCGAGGCGATGACGCTGGTCCGCCGGGCCGGCAAGTCCAGGTCGACCAAGTTCGTGGTCGACGCGGACACGCTGCCGCAGACCATCGCCGTGATCGAGACGCGGGCCGAGCCGCTGGGCATCGAGATCGTCGTGGCCGACCTGTCCCAGGGCATCGAGGGCCTCGGCCTCGGCGGCGACTTCTTCGGCGTGCTGCTGTCCTACCCGGGCGCCTCCGGCGTGATCCGCGACCACGAGTCCGTGATCGCCGAGGTGCACGCGGCCGGTGCGGCCGCGGTGGTGGCGGCCGACCTGCTGGCCCTCACGCTGCTGCGCGCGCCCGGCGAGATCGGCGCGGACGTCGTCGTCGGCACCACGCAGCGGTTCGGCGTGCCGATGGGCTTCGGCGGCCCGCACGCCGGCTACATGGCCGTCCGCAAGGGCTTCGAGCGGCAGCTGCCGGGCCGCCTGGTCGGCGTGAGCGAGGACGCCGACGGCAACCGCGCCTACCGGCTGGCGCTGCAGACCCGTGAGCAGCACATCCGCCGCGAGAAGGCCACCAGCAACATCTGCACCGCGCAGGTCCTGCTCGCGGTGATCGCCTCGATGTACGCCGTCTACCACGGCCCCGACGGCCTGCGCTCGATCGCCACCCGCGCGCACCGGATGGCCACCGTGCTGGCCGCCGGCCTGTGCGAGGGCGGCGTCGGCGTCGTGCACGGCGAGCTGTTCGACACCGTGCTGGCCGAGGTCCCCGGCACCGCGGCCGAGGTGGTGGCCAAGGCCCGCGAGCTGGGCGTGAACCTGCGCCTGGTCGACGAGAACCACGTCGGCATCGCCTGCGACGAGACCACCACCCGCGAGCACCTTTCCCAGGTGTGGCAGGCATTCGGCGTCACTGTGTCCGATGTGGACGGTCTGGACGCGGACACCGCCGACGGCATTCCGCCGGCCCTGCGCCGCACCAGCGAGTTCCTCACCCACCCGGTGTTCCATCAGCACCGCTCCGAGACCGCGCTGCTGCGCTACCTGCGTGCCCTGTCGGACAAGGACGTCGCGCTGGACCGCAGCATGATCCCGCTGGGCTCGTGCACCATGAAGCTCAACGCCACCACCGAGATGGAGGCCGTCACCTGGCCCGAGTTCTCGGGGCTGCACCCGTTCGCGCCGGCCGAGGACGCGGAGGGTCTGCTGTCCATCGTGACCGACCTGGAGCAGTGGCTGGCCGAGATCACCGGCTACGACGCGGTGTCGCTGCAGCCCAACGCCGGCAGCCAGGGCGAGTTCGCCGGCCTGCTGGCCATCCGGGCCTACCACCGCTCCCAGGGGCACGGCGAGCGGGACGTCTGCCTGATCCCGGCCAGCGCCCACGGCACCAACGCCGCCAGCGCGGTGATGGCCGGCATGCGGGTCGTCGTCGTCAAGTGCGACGAGCAGGGCAACATCGACATGGACCACCTGCGCGCCACGGTCGCGGAGCACAGCGACGACCTGGCCGCGATCATGATCACCTACCCGTCCACGCACGGCGTGTACGAGGACACCGTCGGCGAGGTCTGCGGCCTGGTGCACGACGCCGGCGGCCAGGTGTACGTGGACGGCGCCAACCTGAACGCGCTGATCGGCCTGGCCCAGTACGGCAAGTTCGGCTCGGACGTGTCGCACCTGAACCTGCACAAGACCTTCTGCATCCCGCACGGCGGCGGCGGCCCCGGCGTCGGCCCGATCGGCGTGCGCTCGCACCTCGCGCCGTTCCTGCCCAACCACCCGCTGCAGCCGGCCGCCGGCCCCGAGACCGGCGTCGGCCCGATCAGCGCCGCCCCGTGGGGCAGCGCCTCGATCCTGCCGATCTCCTGGGCGTACGTGCGGATGATGGGCGCCGACGGCCTGCGCCGGGCCACCCTGACCGCCGTCGCGGCGGCCAACTACGTGGCCCGCAGGCTCGACGAGTACTTCCCGGTGCTCTACGTCGGCGAGGGCGGTTTCGTGGCCCACGAGTGCATTCTCGACCTGCGCGGCATCACCAAGGCCACCGGCGTCACCGTGGACGACGTGGCCAAGCGGCTGGCCGACTATGGCCTGCACGCGCCGACCATGTCCTTCCCGGTGGCCGGCACGCTCATGGTGGAGCCGACCGAGAGCGAGGACCTGGCCGAGCTGGATCGCTTCTGCGACGCCATGATCGCGATCCGGCGGGAGATCGACCGGGTCGGCTCGGGCGAGTGGCCGGTGGACGACAACCCGCTGCGCAACGCCCCGCACACCGCGGCCTGCCTGACCGAGCAGGAGTGGAAGCACCCCTACACCCGGCACGAGGCCGTCTTCCCGGCCGGCGCCAACGCGCCCAAGATCTGGCCGCCGGTCCGGCGGATCGACGGCGCCAAGGGCGACCGCAACCTGGTCTGCTCCTGCCCGCCGATGGAGGCCTACCAGAGCTGAGCCCGTTCATGCAGGCAAGGACGCCTTACCCGCGTTGAACGAGGGTAAGG
>NZ_JBFBAM010000040.1:0-86475 GCF_040682195.1 Kutzneria sp. NPDC051319
GGTGACTGTGCTCAGGCTGCCGGCGGCTCGGCGGTGGTCTGAGGGAACAGCCATGCCCTGGACATGGTCGACTCACCACTATTTTCGGGTCAGTCCCGCCCACCGTCACACCGAAACCCGGCTTCGGGCACACCGACCCCCGCGAGTCCCGCCCAGCGTCACACCGAAACCCGCTCTCCGTCCCCCGCGAGTCCCGCTCTCCAGCAGTCATGAATTGGTTTCATGACTGCCCCAGGGCGGGACTCGCGGTGTGTCGGGGGTAGTTGTGTCCGAAAACGGCATTTGTGCTGCTTGAAGGCGTGACGTGCGGGGGTTTTAGGCCATTGGTGTGACACGTGTGGCTGATGATGGGTGAGTTTTGCACGTGCTGTGTGGCGCTGGTGGGACGGGAGTGGCACAGTGACATCGTGCCTGGTTGACGCCGTTCGGCCCCCTCTGTGCTGCGCCGAACGGACCAGCCTTCGCGAGGAGGTGCGGCGGTGGTTCGAGCAACGGTGCTGGCCGGGGTGGTGCTGGCCGTCCTGGTGGGCGCGGCCGGCCCGGGGAGCGCGGCGCCGCCGCCGAACAATCCGTCGGACACCGACATCAGCGCCGGTCAGGACGCGGTCCGGGACAAGGCGGCGAAGGTCGGGGACCTGAGCAACCAGCTGGCGGCGGCGGACGCGAAGCTCGCCGACCTGCAGGACCAGGTCGAAGCCCGGATGGAAGAGGTCAACAAGGCCCGGGTCGACCTGGAGACGGCGCAGGCGGCGGCCAAGCAGGCCGGCGACGAGGCGGCCGCGGCCAAGTTGGAGTCGGACGCGGCGGCCAAGGCGATGGACGACGCCCGCCGGCGCCTCGACGACTTTGCGGCGGCCAGCTTCTCCCAGGGCAGCGCAGTCGGCGGCTTCTCGGCCCTGTTCGACGCGACGAGCCCGGACAACCTGCTGGCCCGGGTGCAGATGCTCAACGCCGTCAGCGAGTCCGAGCTCAAGGCGATGGACGTGACGCAGCGGGCCGAGGTGGACCGGGCCAACAAGGACTCGGCCAGCCGCAAGTCGTTGCAGGTGGCCAAGGAGAAGCAGGACGCGGCCGACGCGGCCAAGCGCGAGGTGGACGCGGCGATGGCGGCGGCGGTGGCCGCCCGCCAGAGCGAGGCGGCGCAGGAGAAGCAGCTCCAGTCCTCGAAGTCGGACATGGACGCCCAGCTGTCGGCGGCCCAGGCCAACGTCACCGACCTCCAGGCCCAGCGCCAGCGCTACGACGACTGGCAGGCCGAGAAGAAGAAGGAAGAAGAAGCCGCCGCGGCCGCCGCGGCAGCGGCCGCTGCCTCCCGCCCGGTGGCCAACCGCCCGCCCCCGCCGCCCCGCCCGGTGCCGGTGGCGGCCGCGGGACGGGCAGCGGCGGTGATCGCCCGCGCGATGGCCGAGCTCGGCATGCCGTACGCCTGGGGCGGCGGCACGCCCAGCGGCCCCAGCCGCGGCATCAGCGACGGCGGCGGCGACGCCGACTACTACGGCGACTACAACAAGATCGGTTTCGACTGCTCGGGGCTGATGGTCTACGCCTTCGCCGGCGTCGGCGTGTACCTGCCGCACTACAGCGGCTACCAGTACTACGCGGGCCAGCACGTGCCGCTGTCCCAGATGGCCCCGGGCGACATGCTCTTCTACGGCAACCCCAGCAACATCCACCACGTCACGATGTACGTCGGCGGGGGCCGCATGATCGAGGCGCCCTACTCCGGCGCCTACGTCCGCGTGGTGCCGGTGCGCTGGGGCGAGATCATGCCGTACGCCACCCGCGTCCTCTGAGGCCGTCGCAGCGTCAACGGCGTGCAGAGCGCCAGCACGCCGGCCACGGCGATGGCCTCGCGCGGCCCGATCCAGCTGGCCAGCAGGCCCCACAGCGCGGTCATCACGGCGATGCTGACCTTGGTGGTGACCGACCACGCCGACAGGACTCGGGCCACGTTGTCGGCCGCGGAGTTCTCCAGCCGCACGGTGGCCGACACCGGGGCGTAAACGCTGCAACACACGATGATCCCGAACTCGACGCCGATCACCAGCAGCAGACCGGGCAGGCCCGGCCCGACAAACGCGAGCCCCACCACCCACACCGCCCGCAACGTGCCGCTGGCGAACAACACCCGCTCCGGCCCGAACCGCCGCACCAGGGGACGGGCCAGGCGTGAGCCCACGAGCCCGCCCAGGCACGGAATCCCGAACGCCAGGCCGTACTGCCACGGCGTGAATCCGAGGTCCCCCAGCATCAACACCGCCAACAGCGGCGCCGTCGCCATGAGCAAGCCGTTGTACAGCGCGGAGTTCACGAACAGCGGCCGCAACACCGGATGCCGAACGATGTGCCGCCACCCGTCGAAGATCTCACCGAAGCCGATCTTCCGTGACGCGTTCGGCACCGGCTCGGAACCGTGAATGGCCCGAATTCCCAGCGCCGACACCAGGAAGCTCAGAGCATTGGCCACGATCGTCGTCATCGGCCCGAACACGCCGATGGCCAGCCCGCCGGTCGGCGGCCCGACGGCGGTCGCGGCCCAGGACGTGGCCTCGAACCGTCCGTTGGCCTGAAGCAGATCCTCCCGTGGCACCAACGACTTCAGAAACGCACCGCTGGCCGCCGTGAACACGATGTCGGCCGTGGCGACCACCACCGACACGGCCACCAGCTGCCCGAAGGTCAAGCCGCCCAACAGATACGCCGCCGGCAGCGTCAACAGCGCCGCGAACCGCAGCAGGTCCATCGCCACCATCACCGGCCGCTTGCGCCGGAACTCGACCCACGGCCCCAACGGCACCGCCACCAGCGCCCCGACCACCAGCCCGGCCGCCGCCAGTAGCGACACCTCGGCCGGCGTGCTGTGCAGCGCCAGGATCGCCACCAGCGGGAAAGCGTCGAACGCGAACCAGGTGCCGACGGTGCTGGCCGCGAAAGCCGCCCACAGCCAGCCGAAATCCCTACCCATGGCCGGGATCCTCTCGGTTGTCGGCCGAGCGATCAAACAACCCCGACCCGGCGAGCCACAACCGCGAGTTGTAGCCTCGCGCCGTGGACCTCAACGCCGTGCGGACCTTCGTGGTGGCGACCGACGAGGGCCAGCTCCAGGAGGCCGGCGTCGAGCTGGGCATCAGCCAGCAGGCGGTGTCCAAGCGCATTGCCGCGCTGGAGAAGGAGCTTGGCGTCCGCCTGTTCACCCGCACCGCCCGGGGCATCCAGCTGACCGCCGACGGCCAGGCCTTCCTGCCGCACGCCCGCGCCCTGCTGGACGCGGCCGACCGAGCCGTGGCCGCCGTCCGCCCGGGGGTCCGCCCGCTGCGCGTCGACGTGCTCGGCCGGCGCTCCGCCTGTGCCGCCCTGGTGCAGGAATTCCACCGCCAGCACCCGGAATTCGAGCTGGAGGTGGTCACGCTGCCCAACGGCACCGCCGCCACCGCGGCGGTCCGGGCCGGCGAGGTCGACGCCGCGTTCTGCGGGCAACAGTCCCCGCCACCGGAGGGCGTGCGCACGATGCGCGTCGACAACGAACCGCTGCACCTGCTGGTCGGCCTGGGTCACGAACTCGCCGCCGCGACCGAGCTGAGGCCGGAAGACCTTGTGGGGCAACGGATCTGGATTCCCGGCATCGTGCCCGGCGCGGAATGGGGCGCCTACTACGAGGAACTGGCCGCCGCGTTCGACCTGTCCATCGACGCCGAGGGGCCGAATTTCGGCACGGAGCACATGCTGGACCGGATCGCCGACACGCCGTCGCTCGCGACCTTCTTCGGCACGGTGATCCGGCTGCCCCGGGCCGAGGACCTGCGCCTGATCCCGGTGCGCGATCCGACGCCGGTCTACCCGCACTCGCTGATCTGGCGCGCCGACAACCACCATCCCGGCCTGGCCGAATTGCGTAGGCACCTGGACGAGCACTGGCGGTCCAGCCGCCGCGAGGACGTCTGGACCGCCAGCTGGGCCGCCTAGGACCTCCGACGCTCAGGAGCGCCGTCGGCGTCGAAGCGGCGACGAACGGTGAAAGCGCGCGGACTTGGACCATGACGCCGCAGATATTCCAGCCTGGTGAGGCATTCCGACGGTGTCGGGCGGTGCGCGGCGGGCACCCACCACAGAGCGGTCGTCGGCCCGGAAAGCGGGGTGAACCACTCCGTGCGGCGTCGAACGAAGTGGCCATGCCGGGAGCGATAGGTGAACATGTGCAGGTGCTCGTAGCTGGCCCAGAGTGACAGGTTGATGATGGTGAGCGGATCGCCGAGCAGGTCGGCGCCGTCGAGATGCCCGTCGCTGGTGATGTGGCGCCAGATGAAGCCCGGTGAGCGTTCGGCCAGAGCGTTGATCGTGTCGAGGGCGTCGGTGAATTCCCGTACACCTGGATCGCCGAACGGCCGGCGCAGCCGTGCGACATTGATCTGCGCCAGCACGCGTGGCGCCCCGAGCGGCGAGGTCAGGGCGAATCCTGTGGGCCGCTCGTGTCTGGACCGACCGCTAGTGCGATCGGATTGCCGTCCGGATCACTGACGTACGCGACGCGTTCACCCCACGGCATGTCGGCCGGTTCCCGGAGGATGGCGACGCCGCTGGCGCGCAGTGTTTCGACGAGGGCGTCCACCGCCTCGACGTAAACGAAGAGTTCGAATTTGACGCCGCCGACGGCCACGGGTTTGCCGTACTGCTGTCGCGGCCAGTCCGAGGTCACGACCGCCAGTTCGTGACTTCCCCGGCGCAACCCGATGTAACCGGGTTCGCCCTCGGGAGGCAGTTGAAAGTGTCGCCGGAACCCGAGAGTTTCGTAGAACGCCGCCGATGACTCGACCATTTCGGCAAAGACAACCGGGAACGCCCGTTCGGTCATGACGCGACCCTACACGTGTCCGGCGTCAACCTCCGTCGTGTCGGCGCGTGGGGCGTGTGCCGCCCCCGTGCCGCCTGCTTGCCATCTCCGAAGCCGTCATCTACGTTGCCCATAGCGTCATCCTAGATGACAGAGTGGAGACTCTCAAATGACACGCACCAACGCCAAGTCGCCTGCGACCAGGGCGCGCCGCGCACTGACGCGCGGCGTCGTCGTGCTGGGTGCCGCCGGCATGATCGCGGCCGGCGCGGGTACGGCGCCGGCCTCCGCCGCGCCCCCGCGCACCCAGCCGGTCGCCGTTCACTGCGACACCGCCCACTACTTCGCCAACTACGACCAGGCCGCGGACAGGTTCTTCGGTGAGCAGTCGGACACCGTGTCGCGCGGCGGTCTGATGAATCGGCGCATCATCACCCCGTTCGAGGGGCGACGCGGTGTGGTCGTCTTTCATGGCACCGGATGGTTTTTCACCACCAGGGCTTGCCTCGGCTGATCCTAAGGAGCTTCGTCATGCCATACAGGAACCCAAAGTTTGTGGCTGTCGCCCTTTCCGTCGCATGCCTGTCGATCTCCCTGCTGAGCTCGGCGGTCGCTTCGGCCAGCGACGACGTGCTGTATGTGTGCCACGCGCAGGACACCTACGTTCGTCAAGCGCCCGTAGGCGAGATCGTCGGCCGGATCTACCACAACCAGAAGTTCGACCGGTCCGAGCCGACGACACCACACGGATGGATCAAGGGTGTCGCTCCGGCGGTGAACGACGGGCCGGTGGAACAGCGGCACGGCGTGATTCCCGGTTTTGTCGACCACGACTACGTCTGCACCGGGCCGCAAACCTGAGCCGACGTTAACTGCCTCGCCGGGTGCTTTCGCGATCCAGGTGGATGATCGACATGCCGCCGCCTGGCCGTGAAAGCACCCGGCGCTCACCGTCCGGGGCGGGCCTTTCGTGTCAGTCGCTTGTGGCCATTCGCCACCTGAGAGTACGTTGCGGTGATTATGAGATGGTCAGCCGCAGAGGGGGCCGGGCGAGTAGGTGTGGCTCGAATTCCGTCCAGTCGGCGCTGGCCTGCGAATGATTCGTGGGATGTGGCAGCCGTCCCCGGCTGGAGGAGCTGAAACATGAATGAGCGAGGCGCCATCAGCCTGTCCGGTGACATCTCGACTCCGCCGCGGTCGGTCCGAGCCGTCGCCGTCCACACCGTGACCTCCGTGTGGAGAGTGGCCGGTGCCTGATCGAGACCTCGCGACGACCAACCCGCTGAGCGTGCCCGGCTACCGACTGGGAGCAGCGCTGGGCGGTGGCGCCACCGGGACGGTGTACGAGGCCTGCCGTCTGGCCGACGGCAGCACCGTCGCGATCAAGTTGCTGCACCCCCACCTGGTCGATCAGGGATATCGGGAGCGCCTTCGCCGCGAGGCGCAGCTGACGTCCGCCGTGATCCACCCCGGCGTCGTGGCCGTGCACGAGGTGGGCGGCGACGGAGACGACGCCTGGCTGGTGATGGACCGGCTCACCGGCCCGGACCTGGGGCGCCAACTCGAAACCGAGGGCCCGATGGCGCCGGATCGGGCGGCCTGGCTCATGGCCGAGGTCGCCGACGCCGTGGACTCGGTCCACCAGGCCGGTGTCATCCACGGCGACCTCAAGCCGGCCAACATCATCCTCGACAACGGCCGGCCACTGGTCGGCGACTTCGGCGTCGCGCGGCAGCTCATTCACCCGCAGCCGACCGGCAGGATGGATCTCACGGGCGGGTCCGCCTGGATCCGCACCGGCGACCCGTCCCTGGTGAGCGACCCGGTGTCGGGCGATCTCGGCACGGTTGCCTACATGCCGCCCGAACAGTGGCGAGGTGACGGGATCTCGGCCGCCACCGACGTCTACGCTCTCGGCGGCACCCTGTTCACCCTGTTGACCGGCCGCCGGCCGTTCGAACGTCAGTCCCTTCCCGAGCTCGCGTACGCCGTCGCGATCGTGCCCGCACCGCGTCCGAGCGCGTTCGACGTGCCCCAGGTGTTCGACGACGTGGTCGGCATGGCCATGTCCAAGGAGCCCCGTGACCGGTTCCCGACCGCCGCGGCCTTCGCCGACGCCGTCAGGGCCGCCGCGCGGGGCGCGAAGCTCGCGCCCGCTCGACGAGTTCGGAAGGTCTGGCCGGTCATCGCCGCAGTGGCCGCCCTGGCGTGTCTCGGCCTCGGCGCCGCTCTGCTGCTCGTGCCGTACCGCTCGGCCGTTCCGGACGACCTGACGGTCTGCGCGGTGGACGCCTCCGTGCGCGATGTCCCCCACGGCCACACGATCGCCCTGCTGCACCGCGGAGACCATGTCAGTTCGCTGGATGCCAGAGACGGCGACGCGTGGGTGCACGTCAAGCTCCCCGACGGCCGGACCGGGTGGTCGCTGACGGACTTTGTCCGCCACTCCTGCTGACACCGACCTCATCCTCGGCCGCCTTGCGCTTGAGGATGAGGTCGACGTGGTCAGGTGCTCAGTCGTTGTCGTTGTTGAGCTTCGAGGGAAGCTGGGAGGCGATGCAGCTGCGGGCCACGAACATCCACGTGGTTTCGCCGTTGATGTCGGCCCGGATCATGGACGCTCCGTTGTCCCTGGTGGAGTACCGGTATCCCGCGGTGCTCGGCAGGGTTACGCCGACGGGGTCGTGCAACCGGCCCGACCGGTAGTCGCTGTCGACGAAATAGTTGTAGAACCCCGCACAGGCGGACGGGTTGACCTTGACGATGATCTCGCCGTTCCCGGTGTGCGGCTTCACGTCGAAGTCATGCCCGAAGCTGAGGCGGTGCTTGAGGGCGTCGCTGGTGGTGGCGCCGCAACTGTCCGCGACTGCGGTCGAGCGAGATGTGTCCAGCGCGCCCGGCACCAGCCATGCGCAGTAGCTCGACCCGTCCCCGGCCCGCCAGCGGCCGAAGTGGAAATTGGCGCCGGTGGTCACGCTGACGTCGAACCTGGTTCCGGCGACCGCGGTGCCCATCACGTAGCCGCACGCCTTGTTCGCCAGCCAGCCGCCGGCGACCATCGTGCCGTGGTTGTTGCAGGCGGCGGCGGGTTTGGCGACATTGCCCACCGTGACGAACCGGTGGGCCGCCTGTGCCGGCTGGGCCATCATGACCACCCCGAACAGGGCCGCGGCCAGGACGCCGAGCAGTCTCGTTTTCATCGGTAGCACCATTCCTTTGTGGACAGAGACGTCGCCGGTGGTGTCGACGGCGAGAGGGTCCCGCTGTCTTCGCGGGTAGCCGCATCGTCACGATGTAATCTTGAAATTCGCTACATGTACTTTAAAAGTACACGGCGACCGTAACCCGTGTAGACGCAGATGGCAAGAGCCGTATTCACGGGCTACGCTGGCGCGGTGGGCACAGACACCGGAGCAGCGGCCGAGCGTCATATCGCCCCCGCCCGGAGGGCCTACTACGGCATCGCCGAGATCGCGGATGCCCTGGGCATGAACCGGCAGTTGATCACGGCCTGGCGGCGGCGCGGAAGCCATGGGATGCCCAAACCGGACGCCGAGCTCTCGGCCGGACCGGTCTGGCGCGGCGACACCATCGAGCCGTGGATCGACCGCGTTCGTAGCGACCACGGTGACCAGACGGGGCACCCGCTGTGCCCGAGCGTCGCGCTCCGCGCCGGTCGTCGAATGCTGCGGCTGGCCGCGGTCCTGTTGGAAGAGCCGATCCGAACCAGGCTGCTCAACCAGGTGCTGGCGGACGCGCGCGAGCTGCTCCCGATCGTCGACGCGGCCGCCGACGACCCGCTCAGCCGGGCAGTCGCCGATCTTGTCTCCCCGGTGCGCGAGACCGCGGACGGATCGGCCGACCTGACCGCCTTCCGCGCCCGGGTGCTCGGCGAAGTCGAGCACCTGTCGGCCCTGTTGGATCTGGTCGCCGTCCGCGCACCGGCACTCGCGACGAGTGCCCGATCAGAACACGACGTCTGACCGGGCCCGGGACGCTCCTCAGAGGGCGCGGACGATGTCCTCCACCCGCTCCTTGGCGTCGCCGAACAGCATCTTGCTGTTGTCCTTGAAGAACAACGGGTTCTGCACGCCCGCGTAGCCGACGGCCATCGAGCGCTTGAACACGATCACGTTCTGCGCCTCCCACACGTGCAGCACCGGCATGCCGGCGATGGGGCTGCCGGGGTCGTCGGCCGCCGGGTTGACCGTGTCGTTGGCGCCGATCACGAGCACCACCGACGTCTGCGGGAAGTCGTCGTTGATCTCGTCCATCTCCAGCACGATGTCGTACGGCACCTTGGCCTCGGCCAGCAGCACGTTCATGTGCCCGGGCAGGCGGCCGGCCACCGGGTGGATGCCGAACCGCACGTCGATGCCGCGTTCGCGCAGCTTGCGGGTCAGGTCCGCGACGGGGTACTGGGCCTGGGCCACGGCCATGCCGTAGCCGGGCGTGATGATCACCGTCTCGGCGTCGCGCAGCAGCTCGGCGGTGTCGGCCGGCGTGATCTCGCGGTGCTCGCCCTGCTCGATCGCCGCGAACGTGCCGGATTCCACGCCGAAACCGCCGGCGATGACCGAGATGAACGACCGGTTCATCGCCTTGCACATGATGTATGACAGGTAGGCGCCGGAGGAACCGACCAAGGCGCCGGTGACGATCAGCAGGTCGTTGTTCAGCAGGAAGCCCGATGCGGCCGCCGCCCAGCCGGAATAGCTGTTCAGCATGGACACCACGACCGGCATGTCGCCGCCGCCGATGGACGCCACCAGATGCCAACCCAGCAGCAGCGCGATCGCCGTCACCGCGGCCAGCAGAACGACATTCGGCGTGATGACGAAGAACACCGTCAGCACGACAAAGGCCACCAGCGCGCCGAGATTGAGGAAGTGCCGGCCCGGCAACATCATCGGCGCCGACCTGATGCGCGCCGACAGCTTGAGGAACGCCACGATCGAGCCGGTGAAGGTGACCGCGCCGATGAACACGCCGATGCACACCTCGGCGTGGTGGATGCCCGGCAGCGGGCCGGCATCGGCGTCCAGATAACCGTTCCAGCCGACCAGAACCGCCGCCAGGCCGACAAAACTGTGCAGCAACGCGATGAGCTCCGGCATACCGGTCATCTCGACGACCCGAGCCCGCCACAGCCCGATGCCGCCGCCGACCGCCATCGCCACGATCAGCAGCACGATGCCGATGACGGCCATTCCCTGCAGGGCCAACACAATGGTCGCGATCAGCGCCAGCGCCATGCCCGCGATGCCGAACAGCACGCCGTTGCGGGACGTCTCGTGCTTGGACAAACCGGCCAGGCTGAGCACGAAAAGCAGTGCTGCGACGAGGTATGCGGCCTGCGCCGCCGTTGCCACGGTCATGGGTCAGCTCCTCGAGAACATGCCGAGCATGCGCCGGGTGACGGCGAATCCGCCGAAGACGTTGATACTGGCCAACAGCACCGCCACGGCGGACAGCACCGTGACGGCGACCGTGCTGTGCCCGATCTGGAGCAGGGCGCCGACCACCACGATGCCGGAAATGGCGTTGGTGACCGACATCAGCGGCGTGTGCAGGGCGTGGTGCACGTTGCCGATCACGTAGAAGCCGATCACCACCGACAGCGCGAACACCGTGAGGTGGCCGATCAACTCGTCGGGGGAGAAGCCGACCAGCAGGAACAGCGCGATCGCCGCGACGGCGACCACCAGATGCCGGGCCCGCTTCGGCTGGTCCTTCTTCTGCGGCGCAGGCGTTTTCTCCACCTGCTGCGGCGGCGCCGCGCTGACGCTGATCTTGGGTGGCGGCCAGGTCGTCTCGCCGGCCCGGACCACGGTCACGCCCCGCAGCACGACGTCCTCGAAGTCCAGCACCACTTCGCCGTCCTTGCCCGGCGTCAGCAGCTTGAGCAGGTTCACCACGTTCGTGCCGTACAGCTGCGAGGCCTGGGCCGGCAGGCGGCCGGCGAGGTCGGTGTAGCCGATGATCGTCACGCCGTTGGCCGTGACCACCACTTCGCCGGCCACGGTGCCCTCGACGTTGCCGCCCTGCACGGCCGCCATGTCGACGATCACGCTGCCGGGCCGCATGCTGGCCACGTGCTCCTTGGTCAGCAGCCGCGGCGCGGGCCGGCCGGGGATGAGCGCCGTGGTGATGATGATGTCGACATCCCGGGCCTGCTCGGCGTAGATCTCCGCCGCCCGCTTGTCGTACGCCTCCGAGGTCGCCTTGGCGTAGCCGTCGGTGCTGGCCTCCTGCTCGACGTTGACGGCCAGGAAGTCGCCGCCCAGCGACTTCACCTGCTCGGCCACCTCCGCGCGCGGGTCGGTCGCCCGGACGACGGCGCCCAGGCTGTTGGCCGCGGCGATCGCCGCCAGGCCGGCCACGCCCGCCCCGGCCACCAGGACCTTGGCCGGCGGCACCTTGCCCGCCGCCGTGACCTGGCCCATGAGGAAGCGGCCGAAGACGTTGGCCGCCTCGATCACCGCCCGGTAGCCGGCGATGTTGGCCATGGAGCTGAGCACGTCCAGGGACTGGGCGCGGGAGATCCGCGGCACCGCGTCCATCGCCAGCACGGTGATCGGGCGCTCGGAGAGGGTCTGGACCAATTCAGGCCGCAACGCCGGGCCGATCATGCCGATCAGCGTCGCGCCGTCGTGCAGCGCCGCGATCTCCGGCTCGGTCGGCGGGTTCACCTTGATCACGACATCGCCCGCCCAGGCCTCGCCATGGCCGGCGATTCGGGCCCCGGCCTGCGCATACGCCTCGTCCGGGAAGCTCGCGGCCGCCCCGGCGCCGGTCTCCACGAGCACCTCGTAGCCGAGGGCGGCCAGTTGGCGCACGGTCGCCGGTGTGGCGGCCACCCGCGTCTCGCCGGCGGCCGACTCGGTGACCACGCCCAGTGTCCGACCCATCACGGCTCCCGTCTGTGTCGCTGGCCCCCCGACTCCATCTTCGTTCACAATGACCGTTCCGCGACTCATTTCGGTTCACACGTGAATCTCGATCGGGAAATGCACCGGATGGCGGAGCGTCTACAGTGCACACGCCAGACTCTATGTGACGGTTGACACACAAGGTTGTCAGGCTTGTTCGAGCGCGCCGAGCCGCGGCACGAGCAGCAGCGACAGCGCCAGCACGACGCCGCCGATGATGATGGGGGCTCGCACGTCGAGCACGGTGCCGAGCACACCGCTCAGCGCCGCGCCGACCGGTCCGGCGCCCCAGCCGACGAGCCGGTAGGCGCTGGTGACCCGGCCCATCAGCTCGCGTGGGGTGAGCCGCTGGCGCACCACCACCGCCTGCACGTTCCACAGCAGGATGCCGAAGCAGCCGATGGTGTAGCCGACCGCGACCACCGGGATCGACCAGGCGACGCCCGCCACGAGCAGCCCGACGGCAATCAGGCCGATGGCCAGGCCCAGACCGGGGCCCAACCGCAGGCGGCGCCGGACCCAGCCGCCGGCCAGGCCGCCGAGCATGCCGCCGACCGCGCCGATCGCCAGCACGAGCCCGTAGACCGCCGCCGGGGCGTGCAGGGTGTTCACGATCAGCAGCACGAGCATGGTCAGCGCCATCTGCACGGCCAGGTTGGCCACACCCAGCTCCAATGCCAGCAGGCGCAGGCCCTTGTGCCGCCACAGCCACCGCACGCCCTCGGCGATGTCGGCGCGGATGGTGGTGTTCACCTCGGCGCGGGCCGGCGCGTGTCGGGCGCGGATGGCGAACACCAGTCCCGCCGCCGCAACGAACGTCACCGCGTCGACCAGCAGCGGCGCGCCGGCCGAGAGGGCGAACAGGGCGGCGCCGAGCGGCGGCCCGAGGAACTGGAAGCTGATCAGCTGGGCGGCCTGTAGGCGGCCGTTGGCCTTGGCCAGGTCGTCGGGGTCGACCAGGTCGGCGATGAACGGGCCGGAGATGGTGTCGAAGACGGCCCCGGCGCTGCCGAGCAGGAACGTCATGACGATCAGGCCCCACAGCGGCGGCGCGGTCGTCAGGACCCAAACGGCGAAGGCGGCGACCAGCAGGCCGCGGACCAGGTCGATGCGCCACATCAGGTTGCGGCGGTCGTGCCGGTCGGCCAGCGCGCCGCCGAGCAGGGTGAACAGCAGGATCGGGACCGTGCCGGCGAAGGTCACGATGCTGACGGCCGCCGGCGTGGGCGACAGCGCCGCCGCGAGCAGCGGCAATGCCGCGGTGCGGATGCCGTCGCCGAGAAGCGAGGTCGACGCCGCTGCCCAGAGCTTGGCGAAGTCGGTGTCGCGAGTGGTGTTCGGCGCCCCCATGACCGGAGACTAGCCGATGTCGTGCCGCGGCGGTTTCCCTTTCGTGCAGCCGAAGCGGCGACGCCTAACCCACGTCGCGCTGCGCCGGGCCTTCCGTTGTGCGGCCGCCGAAACGGGCCGTGGCGCGGCGGGCCGGCCAGGCGGCGCCGAGGGCCTCGTAGCGGCGGACGGCCTCGGCCAAGGCCGCCTCGCCTTCGCCCCGTCGGCCGGCCGAAGCCAGCACGACGGCGAGATCTTCCAGCGCCTGGGCCAATTCCACCGGCCGGCCGACGTTGCGGTAGTGGGCCACGGCCTTGGCCACCTGGGCCGGATCGCCCTGCGCCAGACCACGGCAGCGCAACAATGCGGCAGCGGCGCGGGTGGGGATGAGCTCGCGGGCCGCCTCGCCGGCGCAGATCTCCAATGCCCGAGCGACAACGTCGGTGGAACCGGCTTGCAGAGCCAGCCGAACGACGTCGGGCAGCCACTGGTGGCGAAGCATCATGGGGGCGTAGCGAGGATCCAGGACGGGTTCCAAGGCGATGAGGGCCTCATCGATGCGGCCATCGCGCTCGGCGGCCTGGGCCTCGGCCATGAGCAGGAAGTCGCAGTTCTCGCGGTCGGCGGTCGTGAGCATGGGCAGCTCGTCGGCGGCGGCGAGGTGCGCGGCGACCTCGTCGCCGTCGTCACGGAGGGCGGCGATCAAAGCGGCGACGCCATGGGAAAGCAAGAGCATGGGGCTGCTCTCGCGCAGCCCCAGGAAGGCCAGCTCGGGACCGGACCGGGTGATGATGCTCAGCTCCAGCAGGCCGTCGCTCCACCGGCCGGCCCAATAGTGGTTGACGGCGGTGGACATCGGCAGACCGCCGGGCAGCTGATAACGATGCACCAAGGTGCGAACGGCCGACAGAGCACGATCGGCGTCGTCGAGGCGGTCGAGGTTCTGGAGGCTGAACACACGATTGTCGAGCAGGCTCAGATGCAGGTGCGCCAGGCCGGCATCGTCGGCGACAACGGCCAGAGCCTCGTCCACGTAACGCAGAGCGGCGGCATGATCGCGGTCGATGGACTCGAACAGCCACAGCGCCTGCAAAGCGAAAGCGACGGCGAAGTTGTCGCCGGCCTTCTCCCCACGGTCGATGGCCGCCAGCGCGGTGGCCTTGGCGGAGGCGAACTCCAACAGCCCCATGCCCTCCCGCACGGCCAACAACGCCTGGCACCGGGCCTGCCACACGGCCGAGATCTCCGGCGCCGAAGCGGCTTCCCGCAGCGCCGTGACGGAATGCCCCTCCTGCCCGCGACGGTAGAAGATGACGGCCCGGATCCACTGCATCTCGCCGGCCAGATCGGGATCACGGGTCAGCGCCAGCACCGACCGAACCTCGTCCTCGGGCAGCTCCCCGCGCCAGTACAGCACCCGGGCCAACACGGCGGTCAGGTCCACGTGCCGGGGATCGTCCTGCTCGCAGACGGCGACAACCCGGCGCAACAGGTCCAACCCGATGTCCGGCGCCCGGTGCGCGATCCGCTCGCCGTGCCGGAGCATCCAGTCGATCACCCACGAGTCGACGGCGACCGGAGACGCGACCAGCTGCCGTGCAACGGTTTCCATCGACGCGCCGGCCCGGTCCAGCCGCTCGGCGGCCTGCCTGTGCAACACGGTGCGCACGGTGGGAGAGGTGGCGTCGTAGAGGGCCTGGCGGATGAGGGCGTGCCGGAAGTTGTAGCGATTCCCGTTGGCCAGCAACACCTTCGCGGCGGCGGCCTCCTCCAGCGCCGGCAGCAGCTCGGCGACCGGCCGCCCCAACAGCACGCTCAGGTCGGCGGTCGCGAACTCGGTGCCGAGCAAAGCCGCCCGGCGCAACACTTCCGTGGTGGCAGTGGTGAGAAAGCCCAGCCGGTGCGTCAGAGCCGACGACAGCGAGGTCGGCACCGACACGTCACCGACGGCCGACACCTCGGCCCGGCCGGCCGTCACCTCGACATGCCGGTCCCGGAGTAAGGCGTCGGCCAACTCGCCCACGTACAAAGGATTGCCGGCGGCTCGGTCGGCCAGGCCGAGCAAACCGGAGCCCGGCGTGCCGCCCACGATGCCCTGCAACAGCTCGGCGACCTCGCCACCGGCCAAAGGCGCGAGCTGTAGCACAGGGCCGCCCTGCTTGGCCACGATGTCCCGAACCCCGTCGAGCACAGCGGTTCGCGGCACCGGTCGCAGCGAGCCGACCAGGAGCAGCGGCAGCGTGGCGGTCTCCAGGGCCAGCCGGCTGAACACCAGCAGGCTGGCCTCGTCGGCCCACTGGATGTCGTCGGCCACCAGCGTGAGCGGACCCTCGGCGCACATCTCCTGCACGATGGCGACCAGCTCGTTGACCACGGCCAACGTCGGATCGCCGCCGCCGAGCGGATCGCGGCTGGACTGGGCCAGCCGCATCATCTCCGCGACCCGGGCCCGGGCCGGATCGGGCGAATCGGCGTCGATGCCCAGGCAGTCCAGCATGAGCCGCAACGGAAACCGGCTCGCCAGCTCGTCGCCCGCGCCCCACACCAGCTGCACGCCGGCGTCCTCGCAGCCGGCCATGCCCGTGGTCAACAGCTCCGACTTGCCGATGCCGGGCTCGCCCTCGACCAGCAGCACGCCGCCCCGGCCGCCGCCGACGTCCCGAACCGCCTGGCGCAGCACGGAAAGCTCATGGGTGCGGGCGACGAAGGTCCGTGCCCGGGGGCGGGGCCGCGAGGCCCACCACACCGGTCGGCGACGGACCGGGGGCGGCGCGGCGACGGTCGGCGCGGCCAGGGCCGCGTCGTTGGTGAGGATCTGCTGCTGGATCTCGGCCAACCGCGCGCCGGGCACGGTGCCGAGCTCGTCCATCAACACCCGGGCCGCCGCGCGGAACTGCTCCACGGCGTCGGCCTGCCGACCGACCCGGTACAGCGCGATCATCAGCAGCCCGCGCAGGCCCTCGTGCAGCGGGTTCTCCCGCACGAGCGCGGTCAGCTCGGCGACGAGTTCCGCGTGCTGACCGGCAGCCAGCCCCGCGGCGGCGCGGATCTCCAGCAGGTCGAGGCGGTTGGTGAGCAGCCGGTCCCGCAGGCTCGCCGCCCACGGACCGGGCAAACCGGACAGCGGTTCTCCGTGCCACAGAGCCAAAGCGCGGTCGGCGGCCTCGGCCGCCGCCGACTGATCACCGTCCGCCACTGCCTGTTCGGCCTTGCGCAGCAACGCGTCGAACTCGTGCAGGTCCACATCGGCGGCGTCGACACGCAGCCGATAGCCGGGGCCCTCGGACAGCAGCAGGGAGGAGACGGCGCGGTTGCCGCGATCGGGTTCCAACGCGCGACGCAGGCCGGAAACGTAGGTGTAGACGCTGCCATCGGCCGACGGCGGCGCCTCGTGACCCCAGATCGCGTTGATCAGGTCCTCTCTGGACACCACCTTGTCCGGACGGGCGGCCAACGCCGCGAGCAGCGCGCGCTGGCGCGGGGCCCCGAGCTTGTGCTCGTCCCCGTCCCGTCGGACGAGCACGGGGCCCAGCAGTTCGACCCTCAGTTCCCGGGCCTGATCAGCCACTGCGTTCCCCAGTCTCGATGGGCACGGTCCCCGCCGGCGCCGAATGCCCGGACACCTTACCCAACAGGGCCGCCCGCGAGTCCACCCCCAGCTTCTGCATGATGCGTGAGACATGCGCCTGCACGACCCGCCGGGACAGCGCCAGCTCGGCCGCGATCTCGGGGTTGGATCGTCCCAGCGCGACCAGCTCCGCGACCCGGACCTCGTCTCCCACCAGGGCGTGCCAGCCGGCGACGGTCGGCTGCCCGGTCGACAGGCCGGCCCGTCGGATGCCGAATTCGCGCAGCCGCGACTCCGCGCGCCGGATGTCCCAAGAGGCACCCAGCTCTGCGTAGATGAGCAGGGCTTCCCGAAACGTGTGACGGGCACGGTCGATCTCGCCGCGCCGGGCCAACAGCACGGCGGCGTCCTCGCTCGTGATCGCGAACTCGACGCGCCGGCCGGCCTCGCGATACCGCTGCGCCACGACAAACAGCGGCTCCGGGTCCTGGGCGATCAGCGCCGCGCAGCGCTGGGCGGCGTGAAAAGCCCGCGCTGGCACCGTTTCCGCGGCAGCCTCGGCCCGGGCCAGGTGCAGCGCCGCCGTGGCGACATCGGGCTCGCCGGCGTCCAACGCGATCCGGGTCAGGTCCGGCAACCACTGGTGCCGCAACGTCATCCGACCATAGGACGTGTCGAGGATCGGCTCGTAGGCCGACACCGCGGCGGCGAGGTCGCCGTCCTGTTCGGCGGCCATGGCCTTGGCCGCCAGGAAGAAGTCGCTGTTCTCCTGGTCGCCGGGCGCGATCACCGGGTACGACGACGCCGTGCGCAGGTGCGCGTGCAGCTGCTCGGTGTCGCCGCGGTGCCCGGTGATCATCGCCGCGGTGCCGTACTGGAGCAGCGGAACCCGGGACCGCAGGTCGAAGATGGTGATCTCGGGCTCGTCGCCGATGATCGAGTCCAGCTCGGCCAGCGCCTCGTCCCAGCGGCCGAGCCAGTAGTAGTGCACGGCGGCGCCGATGTGGACGCGCCCGGACGGCAGCCCGGTGCGGCGGACCATCGCGCGTGTGCGGGCCACGGTGTCGGTGCCGTCGGTGAGCCGGTCCAGGTTCTGGAGGCTGAACAGCCGCGCGCCGAGCAGGTTGATCTGGAGGTCCACCAGGTGCTGG
Source organism: Kutzneria sp. NPDC051319 (assembly GCF_040682195.1). Lineage (NCBI taxonomy): Bacteria > Bacillati > Actinomycetota > Actinomycetes > Pseudonocardiales > Pseudonocardiaceae > Kutzneria > Kutzneria sp. NPDC051319. The sequence goes on from NZ_JBFBAM010000040.1 coordinate 17,809, forward strand.
TTGCCGGTGGCGGCGGCCAGCGCGTTGTTCACGTGCGCGAGCGCCGCGGAGTGGTTGCGGCGCACCGATTCCACGTACCAGAGCTCCTGCTCCGCGGCGGCGATGGCCGGGGCGTCGTTCGCCTCCGTGGCATCGACGAGGGCGGCGCGGGCGGTGGCCTCGGCGGTGTCGAGGTCGTCCAGGCCGGTCCGTTCGAACTGGGCCCGCAGCGTGTCGTGACGGGCGGCCCAGAAGTCCGGCGCGGACGGATCGGCCGCCGCCGCACGGAGGTCGGCGATGGCCTGGGCGACATCGCCGCGCCGGTAGGTCAGGCAGGCCAGGATCCACCGCATCTCGGCGGCGTGGGCCGGATCCCGGGTGATGTCGAGCAGCGCACGGGCGGCGGCCTCGGGCTGCCGGCCCAGCCGGAACTGCCGGCGAACCTGGCTGACCAGCAGGAATTCCCGCTCCTCCGGCGTCGGCGACGTGCTGTCCAGCGCACGGTCCAGCAGTGTCAGCACGAGCCCCGGATCGCGCCCCGCGACCGTCTCCACGTTGGCCAGCAGCCACTGCACCGACCAGGGGTCGAACTCGCCGGCCGCCGCCAGCTGAGCGGCGGTCCGCTCCACCGGGGCCCCGGCGTGGGCCAGGGCCTTGGCCGATTCGCGGTGCAGCGTCGTGCGGACGGCCGCCGGGCGCTCCTCGTACAGCGCCTGCCGCACGGCCGGATCCCGGAACGCCAAACGATTGCCGGCATCCACCAGCAGGCCGGCGTCGGTGGCCTCCTCGACCGCGCCGACCAGGTCGGCGGGGGAGGCGCCGACGATCGCCGCCAGGTCGGCCAGATCGAACTCGACGCCGAGCAGCGCCGCCCAGCGCAGTCGGTCCAATGCCGTGGGGGACAGGAACTCCAGCCGCCGCGCGGCCACCACGGCCATGGCCCGGTGCGCGTCGAAGCCGCTGGACGGGTCGACGTCGGCGACGCCGTCCACGGTGCGCAGCATGGACTCCCGCACCAGCCCGTCGACGAGTTCCCGGACGTGCAACGGATTGCCGGCGGCGTGGTCGACCAAGCCCCTCAGCACGGTGCCCAGCGACGCCCCGACGATCCGGGCCGCCAGCTCGTGCACGTCGTCCGCGTGCAGCCGGCTGAGGGCCAGCGTGCGGCCGCCGGCCAGGTCCACGTGGTGCGCGGTGGGGTTCGTGCGGCGCGCGCCGACCAGCAGCAGCGGTAGCTGCTGGGTCAGGCGGGACAACCGGTGCCACGCCAGCAGACCGGTCTCGTCGAGCCACTGCACGTCGTCGATCACGAGGATCAGCGGCGCCTCCGCGCAGGCCTGGTCGACGAACGACAGCAACCGGCTGATCGGGGCCAGCGGGCCGTTGCCCGACAGGTCCTCGCCCAGCGCCCACACCACGCGGCAGCCGGCCACCGGCGCGTCGGCCAGGCCGACCGCCAGCAACGCGGACTTGCCGATGCCGGGCTCGCCCTCGACCAGCACGCAGCCGCCCGCGCCGTCGGCCAGCGCGACCACAAGCGCCCGCAGCCAGGCCACTTCTCGCGGCCGTCCGACGAACTGCGTCGGCACTTCCGGCTGGCGGGTCGCGGGGGCCAGCTGGTCGTGCTGCGTGCCGATGCCGGGGATCGGCACCTTCTGCTGGGCCTGGATTCGGTCGTGGATGTCCTGAAGCGCCGGGCCCGGGTCCAACCCGAGCTCGTTGACCAAGACCTCGCGTGCGCTCTCGAACTCGGCCAGCGCCTCGTCGCGGCGGCCGGCCCGGTACAGCGCCACCATCAGCAGGCCGCGCAGGCCTTCCCGGCGCGGGTGTTCCCGCACCAGGCCGGCGAGTTCGGTGATCGCACTGTCCTGGTTGCCCAGGGCCAGCAGCAGCGAGCAGCGGCGTTCCAACGTCGCCAGCCGCAGTTCGGCCAGCCGGGCCCGGTGCAGCTCCGCGAACGGCCCCGACAGTCCCGAGAAGGCCTCGCCTTGCCACAGAGCCAAAGCCGCCGTCACCGATCGCAGCGAGGCGCCGAGATCGTCGGCCGTCGAGCGCAGCGCGTCGAACCTCGTGACATCCAGCTGCGCGCGATCCACGTGCAGCGCGTACGCCGAGCCCACCGACTCCAGCACGTGCTCGGTCGACTGGTTGCTGCCGCGCACCCGCTGCTGGAGGGATCGCCGCAGGTCGGAGATGTACGTGTGCAGGATGCCGACCGCGCGGGCCGGCGGGTCCTCGCCCCAGACGCCGTCGACGAGCTCCTCGCGGGTGACCGCCTGCCCGGCCGCCATGGCCAGGATCGCGAACACCGCCCGCCGCCCCGCCGAGCCGAGATCGACCTCCTGCTCGCCGCGCCAGGCGCGGACCGGGCCGAGCAGCTGGACCCGCAGTGGTGCGGTCACGCCCGAGCGTCCCCGGGTCGTGCTGCGGTGCGACAGTGCATGTGCGGAGTGTAGCCACCGGGGCGGAAATTGCGATCCCGCCGAACAGCGTGATCGGCAGTGCCGCCCGTCACCGCGTTTTCCCGAGCCTGTCTCGGAAACCGCCCGCCGCTGTCCGCTTTCCGCCGTGCCCCTTGCGGACGGGGACCGACGGTGCCATAGTCAACGTATCGGTTGATAAACAGATTGGTTGACAATGGGCCCCGACGAGCAACTGGACCGCGCGTTCGCCGCGCTCGGCGATCCCGTGCGGCGGGCCCTGATCGCCCGCCTGTCGCGGAGCGACGCGACGGTGAACGAGCTGGCCGAGCCGTTCGACATCACCAAGCAGGCGGTGTCCCGGCACATCCAGGTGTTGGAGTCCGCGGGCCTGATCACCCGCAGCCGCGACGGCCAGCGCCGCCCGTGTCACCTCGACGCCGGCGCCCTGGAGCAGCTCACGGCCTGGATCGACACGTATCGGCTCGCGGCCGAAAGCCGGCACCGGCGGCTCGACGCCGTGCTGGAGGCCCTCAAGGAGGAGGAAACGACATGAGCAACCCGACCACCATCACCGCCCAGCCCGGCACCCCGTTCATCGAGATCTCGCGCGAGTTCGAGGCCACGCCCGCCCAGGTGTTCCGCGCCGCCACCGACCCCGACCTGATCGCCCAGTGGCTCGGCCCGCGCGAGCTGTCCATGGACGTCGAGGAGTACGACGCGCGCCCCGGCGGCAGCTACCGCTACGTCAACCGCGACGCCGACGGCAACGAGTACCGCTTCCGCGGCGTCTTCCACACCGTGGCGAAGGACGAGTGCGTCGTCCAGACCTTCGAGTTCGAGGGCGCGCCCGGCCAGATCAGCCTGGAGACGGTCACCTACACCGACCTCGGCGGCCGCACCCGCATGCACACCCGCTCCGTGTTCCCCTCGGTCGAGGCCCGCGACGCCATGCTGGCCAGCGGCATGGAGCACGGCGTCAACGACTCCTACGACAAGCTGGCAAAACTCGTAGAAGCCTGAAACCGGACAACCTTTCGGGCACCTGGTGCGTGAACCCTCGGAGAGCCAGACGATCCCGAGGGGGAAGCGCATGGGGTGGAAGACGCTGGGAGTCGCGGCGGCGGTGGTGGTCGCCACGGTGGCGACCGCAACGCCCGCATTGGCCGGCACGCCGCACTGGGAGGTGAGCGCGCTGCCGCTGCCGCCGGGGGTGTCGCCGGGGTATCTGGAGGCGTCCGACGGCCACGGCGGTTACGCCGGGATGATGTTCACGCCGGACCGGTTCACCCTCGTCACCTGGAAGGACGGCCGGCCCACCGACCACGGCATGCCGCCGGGTGCGGACTTCGGCCAGGTGGTCGGAGAGAGCAACAGCGGCACGGTGCTGATCATTGCCGATGCGGGGGACGGCGCGGCGAAGCTGTTCACGCTGGACGGCTCGGGTTACCACCAGGTGGTGACGGGGCGGTACACGGACATCCGGCGTGCGGCGATGGGGCCACGTGGCGACATCGCGGTGCAGGCGGTCGACCCGCTGGGGCAGCAGTCGTCCACGGTGGTGCTGTACTGGTCGCCGCTCGGCCAGGCCGGTCTGCGGCCACTGGCCGGCGCTCCGGCGAACTCCACGCCGGCGGCGATCGACTACGACGGCACCGTGCTGGTGAACAAGGACGACACGACTCCGTACGTGGTCCGCAACGGAGTCGCCCGCCCGCTGTCCGCTCCCGGCCACACCTACGTGTGGGCCACCACCATTCGCCATGGCGTGGTGGTCGGCGGCGCGGAGTCGCAGGCGCTGATGTGGACCGGGCCGGATTACGTTGCGACGCCGCTCGACCACGGCATGTCGACGTGGGACGTCAACGCGTCCGGCCTGATCGTCGGCGAGGAGTACGAGCCGAGCGTGCAGAACGGCCCGGCGGCGGTGTGGCAGGGCACGACGTTCCTGACCGAGCTGCCGCTGCTGCCCGGCACGACCAAGGCGCGGGCCCGGTTCGTCGACGATGACGGCACCATCGCCGGCTGGTCCTCGGAAGGCTCGGTCGGTGACGGCGGTCAGCCCGTGGTGTGGCGGCTAGTGTCCTCTGCGTGACGGACTTCGCCGCGGTGCTGCTGGCCGGTGGCCGCGGCAGCAGGATGGGCGGGGTGCACAAGCCGGCGCTGGTCGTGGCCGGCCGCACCCTGCTCGACCGCTGCCTGACAGCGGTCGCCGACGCGTCGCCGGTGGTCGTGGTCGGACCGGCCACGACCACCGACCGCACCGTCCTCTGGACCCGTGAGGACCCGCCCGGCGGCGGCCCCGTCGCCGGGCTGGCCGCCGGCCTGGAGCTGATCGGCGAGGCGGCGACAGTGGCCGTGCTGGCCGCGGACCTCGTCGGCGTCACGGCGGACACCGTGGCCCGGCTGCGCAACGCCGTGACAGCCGACGGGGCCTTGCTCGACGACGGCCACGCGCAGTGGCTCATCGGCGTGTGGCGGGCGGACTCCCTGCGTAGAGTGCTGCCCAAGGACCCGGCGGGCGCGTCGCTGCGCTCGGTGCTGGGGGCGCTGGACTACACCTGCGTCGCCGCCGAGCCGGGGGAGACCGTCGACGTGGACACGCCCTCCGACCTGGCCAAGGCTGCTTCACAGCACCCTCACCGGTGATCGGGTTACCTACCGTCGGAGCACGCCGTCATCTAGGAGGTCCGCACGTGAGCGAGCCCGTGAACACCGAGGGCACGCCGCCGAACACGCCGGCTCGGGACGCCCAACTGCTCGAGCGCACCGTGTTCGAGGTCAAGCGGGTGATCGTCGGCCAGGACCGGCTGGTCGAGCGCATGCTGGTCGGCCTGCTGGCCAAGGGCCACCTGCTGCTCGAAGGCGTGCCCGGCGTGGCCAAGACGCTCGCCGTGGAGACCTTCGCCAAGGTCGTCGGCGGCTCGTTCAGCCGGGTGCAGTTCACCCCGGACCTGGTGCCGGCCGACATCCTCGGCACCCGCATCTACCGCCAGAGCAGCGAGACCTTCGACGTCGAGCTGGGCCCGGTGGTGGCCAACTTCGTGCTGGCCGACGAGATCAACCGCGCGCCGGCCAAGGTGCAGTCGGCGATGCTGGAGGTGATGGCCGAGCGGCACGTGTCGATCGGCGGCCGGACCTTCCCCATGCCCGACCCGTTCCTGGTGTTGGCCACCCAGAACCCCATCGAGAACGAGGGCGTCTACCCGCTGCCGGAGGCCCAGCGCGACCGGTTCCTCTTCAAGATCGTCGTGGAGTATCCGACGGCCGAGGAGGAGCGGGAGATCGTCTACCGGATGGGCGTCGCCCCGCCGCAGCCGCAGCAGGTGCTCGGCACCGACGAGCTGGTCCGGCTGCAGGACGTCGCCGCCAAGGTTTTCGTGCACCACGCGCTGGTGGACTACGTGGTGCGGCTGGTGCTGGCCACGCGGTCGCCCGGCGACCACGGCCTGACCGACGTGGCCGGCTGGGTCGCGTACGGCGCCTCGCCGCGAGCAAGCCTCGGCATCGTGGCCGCCGCCCGTGCGCTGGCCCTCGTGCGCGGCCGTGACTACGTGCTGCCGCAGGACGTGGTGGACGTGGTGCCGGACGTGCTGCGGCACCGCCTCGTGCTGTCCTACGACGCCCTGGCCGACGGCGTGCCGCTGGACCACATCGTGGCCCGCGTCATGCAGACCGTGCCGCTGCCGCAGGTCTCCGCGCGCCCGCAGCCCGGCCAGCCGATGACCGGTCAGCCGCTGACCGGCCCGCAGGCCGCGCAGCAGCCGTTCCAGCCGCACCTCGGGCCGATGCAGCCGCCCGCGCCGGTCGGTAGGCCGTGAGCGAACCACGCCCTCGCTGGGCTCCTCCCGTGTTGCGTGAGGAGAAGCTGGAGTCGGCGTTGCGCACGTTGGAGATGGACGTGCGGCGCCGGTTGGACGGCCTGCTCCAGGGCAACCACCTGGGCCTGGTGCCCGGGCCCGGCACGGAGCCGGGTGAGGCGCGGCCGTACCAACCGGGCGACGACGTGCGCCGCATGGACTGGGCCGTCACGGCCCGGACCACGCAGCCGCACATCCGGGAGACGGTCGCCGACCGTGAGCTGGAGACGTGGCTGGCGGTCGACCTGTCGGCGAGCCTCGACTTCGGCACGGCGGCGTGCGAGAAGCGCGACCTGGCCGTCGCGGCCGTGGCGGCGTTCACGCACCTGACCGGCGGTGGCGGCAACCGCATCGGCGCTGTGCTGTCGACCGGGCAGGAGATGGTGCGACTGCCGGCTCGTGGCGGCCTCGCGCACTCCCGCAGCCTCGTCCGCCGCGTGGCGACGACGCCGCGGGCGCCCGAGGGCGTGCGTGGCGACTTGGTGGCCTTGCTGGAGCAGCTGCGCCGGCCGCCGCGTCGCCGTGGGCTGGCCGTGGTGATTTCCGACTTCCTCGGCGACATGGCGTGGCAACGGCCGCTGCGTGGGCTGTCCGCGCGGCACGACCTGGTCGCGGTCGAGATCGTCGATCCGCGTGACATCGACCTGCCCGAGGTCGGCCTGGTGACGTTGGTGGACCCGGAGAGCGGCCGGCAGCGCGAGGTGAACGCGTCGCCGTTGCTGCGCCGGCAGTTCGCCGCCGCCGCGGACGAGCACCGCGCGCAGGTCGCCGCCGGCCTGCGGCAGGCCAACTGCGCGCACCTGGTGCTGCGCACGGATTCCGACTGGATCGCCGACATGGTCCGGTTCGTGGTCGCTCGCAAGCGGCGCTGGTCCGGGGGAGCGGCTGGATGAGCTTGTCCGGGTTCGCGGACCCGTTGTGGCTGCTGCTCATCGGCGTGGTGGCGGTCCTGGCGGTCGGGTATCTCGTCACGCAGCGCCTGCGTCGCCGGGACACCAAGCGCTTCACCAATCTCGAGCTGCTGGAACGGGTCGCGCCCCGGCGTCCGGGCTGGCAGCGGCACATTCCGCCGGCCATGCTGGCCGTCGGCCTGATCCTGCTGAGCATCGCGCTGGCCGGTCCGACGGCCGAGTCGAAGGTGCCGCGCAACCGGGCCACGGTCATGCTCGTCGTCGACGTCTCGTTGTCCATGAACTCCAAGGACATCCCGCCTTCTCGGCTGGCCGCCGCGCAGCAGGCCGCGAAGTCGTTCGCCGACCAGCTGACGCCCGGCGTGAACCTGGGGCTGATCGAGTTCGCCGGCTCGGCCACCACGCTAGTGTCGCCGACGACCGACCGCACGCAGGTCAAGGCCGGCATCGACGCGTTGAAGCCGGCGGAGGGCACCGCCACCGGCGACGGCATCGCCGCCGCCGTGCAGGCGATCCAGTCGTTCGGCAAGCTGATCACCGGCGCCGACGGTCCGCCGCCGGCCCGCATCGTGCTGCTGTCGGACGGCCGGGAGAACAACCCCGCCGACCCGAACGCCGCGCGGGGCGCGTACACCCAGGCCAGGGCGGCGCGGCAGGCCCAGATGCCGATCTCCGGCATCTACTTCGGCACCAAGGGCGGCACCGCCGACGTGGAGGGGCAGGCCGAGGACGTGCCCGGCGACCAGCAGGCCATGCGGCAGATCGCCGAGCTGTCCGGCGGGCAGGCCTACGACGCCGAGAGCGCCGGGCAGCTGCAGAACGTCTACAGCTCGCTGGCCTCGCAGATCGGCTACGAGACCAAGACCGTCGACGCCAGCCAGCCGTGGCTCGCGCTGGGCACGTTGATCTCGCTGCTGTCGGTGGCCGCCTCGGTGCTGATCACTCAGCGGATCTCCTGATGATCCCGCCCGTTTAGGCCGTAGGGAGGCCGAAGGGCAGCCGGTTGCCACCAGGACGCCCAGAATGTGGATCTTGATCTTGCCTGGCGGCGTCCCCGCTCGCGATGATGCCCGGATGGGACGCGGCCTGTGGTGAGCTGGAGCCGTCCCGGCGGGCTGAGCGGCTACTCGATCCTGTGGGCCGGGCAGATCCTGTCGGTCAGCGCGGCCCGGATGGTCAACTTCGGTTTCGGCGTCTGGCTGTTCCTGCGGACGCACAGTGCGCTGGACCTGTCGCTGATGACCGGCGCCGCGTTCGTGGCGACCATGCTGTGCAGCCCGCTGGCCGGCGCCGCCGTCGACCGGCTGCCGCGGCGGCTGACCATCGCCGTCGGCGACGCGGGGACCGTCGTCGTGCTGGGCTCCCTGTTGGCGCTGTTCGCCTTCCACGGCGTGCAGGCGTGGGAGTTGTTCCTGGCCAACACCCTCATCGGTGTGCTGGTGGCGTTCGAGGTGCCGGCCTACTCGGCGACCATCTCGCTGATGGTGGCCAAGGAGGACCTGTCCCGGGCCAACGCGCTGCGAACGATTGCCGATTCGGTGCAGAACGTCGTCGCCCCCACCCTCGGCGCGATCGCCCTGCAGTGCCTGGGAATCGACGTCGTGGTGCTGATCGCCGTGCTGGCCGGGGCGGTGGCCGTCGGCACCGTGTTCCTGGTGCGCATCCCGCAGCCCGACCGCGCCGCCGCGTGCGCCACCGGCTGGTGGCATGGTGCACTGCTCGGATTCCGCTACATCACCGCGCGCCCCGGGCTGGTCGGCTTGCAGATGACGTTCTTCGTCGTGAGCATGCTGTCGGTGATGGGCTGGCAGGTGCTCACGCCGATGGTCCTGTTACGCAGCGGGAACGACGAGCTCGCCGCCGGCCTCGTCCAGACCGTCGGCGCCTTCGGCGGTGTGGTCGGCGGCGTGGTGATGCTGTTACGGCCGCCGCCCGTTCGTCCCGTTCGGTCCGTGCTTTTCGCGGTGCTGGCCTACTACTCGCTCGGGCGGATCATGCTCGGCATGGGCGACGGCATGTTCTGGTGGGCGGCCAGCTGGTTCTGCTCCTGGGTGTGCATGCCGTTCCTGCGCGGCAATCTCGACGCCATCTGGCAGGTGAAGGTCGACCCCGCCATGCAGGGCCGGGTCTTCGGCGCCCGCCAGGTCGTCGACAACCTCGCCCTGCCCCTGGCCCTGGCCGTCGTCGGCCCGCTGGCCGACAACGTCCTGGAGCCCGGCATGCGGCCCGGCGGCGCCCTGCTGGAGGTCTTCGGCTCCGTCGTGCCCGGCGGCCCCGGCGGCGGCATGGCCCTGGTCTTCTTCGGCACCGGCGTGCTCGGCGTCGTGGTGGGCCTGTGCGGGTTCTTCGTGAAAGTGGTGCGGGACGTGGACACCGACCTCCCCGACCACGACGCCCTGCCCGATCTGGTCACCAGCCACGCCTGAGCCTCCCTCGATAGGGGGACGCCGGTTGCCGGCCCACGCGGGCAGGGTCACGCTCCCAGGTGGGAGGCCCTGATGATGACGAGTGCCGAGAAGCGCGCCGCGGTCGGTGGATTCCTCTGGATCGTCGCGACGGTGCAGTACACCGTCGCGCAGTTCGTGGTGGCGGCCCACTGGCGCACCCCGTTCAGCTGGCGCGACAACTACGTCGGCGACCTCGGCAACACGGACTGCGGCGACTTCATGGCGACGTATGTCTGCTCGCCCAAGGCCGGCCTGATGAACGCGTCGTTCATCATTGCGGGCCTGCTGATCGTCGCGGGCGCGGGCCTGCTGCGTTCGCGGTGGCCGGACACGGGGCCGGCGACCGTGGGTGTGCTGCTGTGGATCCTGGTCGGCGCGGGCAAGCTGCTGCTCGGGGTCGCGCCGGAGAACGAGGACCTCTCGCTGCACATGATCGGCGGGTTCGGCCTGCCGGTGGCCAGCGTGGCGATTCTGGTGCTGTCACTGACGATTCGCGACACCAGGCTGGGCATGTTCGGCATCGTGGTCGCGGTCTTCGGGCTGCTCGGCACGGCCATGTCGATCTTCGCGCCGGAGCTGCTCGGCGTGGGCGGCGCCGAACGACTGGCCGGATATCCCGGTGACATCTGGCTTTTTGTCGTCGGCGGCGCCGCCCTGCTGCCTGGCCGCCGATCAGCCCAGGTGCTCGCGGAGGTGGCGTAGCTGCCGCTCGATGTGCCCGCGCGGCACGTCGTGCACGCCGAACGGGGACACCGTGATCTCCTTGAGCGCGGTGATCTCGTTGTACGCCGCGAAAACCGTGGACGGCGGGCAGACCGCGTCCATCAGGCCGGCGCTGAACAGCGTGGTGGCGGTGATCCGCCGGGCCAGCAGCGCGCAGTCCACGTAACGCAGGGTCTCCAGCACCGCCGGCACCAGATCCACGTGCTGCGCCAGGAAATCGCTGATCTCTGTGAAGGGAGCCTTCGGCGTGATCTTGATGGCCCGGTGGAAGTCGCACAGAAACGGGATGTCCGCGTGGCACACCCGCACCCGGTCCCCGCACAGCGCCGCGGCGGCGATGGCCAGCCCGCCGCCCTGGCTGCCCCCGCTGACCGCGATCCGCGACGGATCCACACCGTCCAGTTCGGACGCGACGTCGACCGCTCGCACGGCGTCCACGAAAAGCCGGCTGTAGTAGTACGTCTCCGGGCTGGAGATGCCCCGTGTCATCACGCCCGGGTACTCCGGTCCGGCGGGCGACCGCCCCGGGTCGCCGGTGGCGCCGATTGCCCACTTCGCGCCCTGACCACGGGTGTCCATCACCAGCACGGCGTATCCGGCGGCGGCCCACAGGGTGTGGTCGAGCGGCAGGCCGCGCCCGCCGCCGTACCCGATGTACCGCACCACGATCGGCAGCCGCTGCCCCTCCGTGCCGGCGGGCCGCAGGTACCAGCCCCGGATCCGGTCACCGCCGTCGCCGGAGAACTCCACGTCCCACACCGGCGTCGGCCCGTAGGCCGACTCCTCGTGCCGCACCAGGGAAACCGGCTCGGCCACGGCGCGGGCGGCGGCGATCCGGGCCGCCCACCACGCGTCCAGGCCGTCCGGCTCGGTGGCGGTCACCCTGTGCTCGGCCAGCTCCGACGGTTCCGAGAGGTCGAACAGGGGCATGTTTTCCTCCTACTGGCAACAGGTCAGGTCCTTCGGCGAGTATCGCAGGAGCACGACGTCGCCGACCTGGGTGCAGCCGAGGAGTTTCATCCGGGCGGCGGTGCCGCCGGGATAGTTGGCCGGGCCGAGGAACCGCGGCGCGTCGACCTGCCCGACCACCAGCGGCGCTATCGCCACGTGCAGCTCGTCGGCCAGGTTGAGCGCCACCAGCTGGGTGTGCACCGTGCCGCCGCCCTCGACCATGAGCCGGTCGACGCCGCGCTCGCCCAGCCGGGCCAGCACGGTGTGCCAGTCGAACACCGCGCCCGTGCTGACCACCTCGGCCCGCTCGCCGAGACGGTCCCGCACCTTCTCGGCGGCGGAGTCCACCGTGAACACGAGTTTCTCGCCGCCGCAGCCCCAGACCGCGAGGTCCGGATCGAGGTCGCCGGAGCCGGTGACGATGACCTTCATCGGATGCGCGGGCAGGCCCCGGGCCGCCCGCTGCGCCCGCCGCTGCTCCGAGTGCACGATCAGTCGCGGGTTGTCACGGCGAATCGTGTTGGCTCCCACCAGGACGGCGTCCACGTCGGCGCGGACCGCGTCGACCCGGTCGAAGTCCTCCGGGCAGGACAGCAGGAGGCGTTGGCATCCGGCGTCGTCGAGGTAGCCGTCGATGCTCACGGCCGCCGACAGCACGACATACGGCAGTTTCATGGGCCTCAACTCACGAGACTGGACAGCGTGATGGTGTGGCCGGTGTGGTCCACCTTGGCCCGCAGGTAGCGCAGGTTGTTCTCGGTGGCGAACACGCCGGTCGGCACGCGGCGGCGCACCGAGACGCCGAGCTTGCGCAGCTGCTCGGCCTTGTCCGGGTTGTTGGAGAGCAGGTCGATCTTGCGCACGCCCAGCGCGTCCAGCATCTGCGCGGCCACGGTGTAGTCGCGGCCGTCCTCGGGCAGGCCCAGCGCGGCGTTGGCGGCGTAGGTGTCCAGCCCGGTGTCCTGCAGCGCGTACGCGTCGAGCTTGTTGTAGAGGCCGATGCCGCGGCCCTCCTGGCGCAGGTAGAGCAGCACGCCGCCGGTGGCGGAGATGCGCTCGACGGCCTCGCGCAGCTGGGGACCGCAGTCGCAGCGGGCGGAGCCGAACACGTCACCGGTCAGGCACTCGGAGTGCGGGCGGACCAGGGGCGTGCCGGTGGTGATGTCGCCGAACACCATGGCCACGTGCTCGAGACCGTCGGCCAGGCCGTGGAAGGTGACCGCGTCGGCGGAGACGGAGAACCCGTCCGCGAAGCGAAGAGGGATCCGCACCCGGGTGCGGACGGTTGCTGCCTCAGCGCCGCTCGTCGACATGGTGGACTCCGATCTGCCAGTGGCCGCGCTACGACCGTCTTCCTGTTCAAATTTCAACAACATCGCGGCGGCCCGGATGGTTTCCCGGACAGATGTGACCTGCGTCGCATGTGCTGCGCCCTGGTGAAGCATCGCTGAGCCTAACTCCTCTCCTTCACCCCAAGACACGATCACCGCAGCCTCCTGGTTCATCCCATGTTCAGGGAATTCGCTTGCGCGAGCGCGGCCAGCACCAGGTCGACCGTGGTCTCGAAGGAGCTGCCACTCCGGTGTCCGGCCAGGTGGCGGGCGGTGGCGGCGATGTTCGCCACGGGTGTCCGGTGACAGTTGACGGTTGTTCTCGCACCACGCGTTTCTGTCCGCTTCCCGAACCGCGGGCGGTTGAGACCGCGCCGCCGCGTCCAGCGCGGAGTGGCCGAGCGTCATGTGGATGAACGCGTGGTAGTAACCGACGGCGTCGGTGTCGGCGAAGCCCGCGGAGCGCTGAGCCGACACGACCACTCGATGGCGCGGGCTTCGTTGGGTCGGCAGGTGACGCGGGCGCCGGCCAGCCGGGCGATCCGGGGATGCGCCAGATTCGTCCGGTAGATCCGTATCGCCAGCTCACGCAGGGTGGCTAGCCAGTCCGGCCCCGGCTCAAACCCGTCGATGGCCTGCCCGGTGACCGTCCATCACGGCGGAAGTGCCGGTAGAGCGCCGTCGCGTCGGCACCAAGCCACTACCGACGGCAAGCAGCCGCCATCAGTCACGGATCGCGAACAGCGGCTGGACTACTAGCGTTACCTCGGCGGACCGCTCGGAGATCTTCGATATCGCGCACCTGCGCCATCCCATCGCGGCGCCGGTCGCGCCCGACCGGTTGCGCGAGTTGGTTGGGTGGTTGAGCCCCGCCGTCGGCGCCCGCGCGGTCGACCTCGGCTGCGGTGAGGGCGAGTGGCTGCAGCAGGTGCTGCTGGACCATCCTGCGACGACAGGCGTCGGGATCGACCCCATGCTGCCGGCCTCGGCCGCCCGGCGCACCGGCGAGCGCGGGCTGACGGACCGGGTGCGATGGATCGAGACCGACGCCGCCACCTGGAACGACGGGCTCTTCGACGTGGTGCTCTGCGTCGGCGCCCGGCACGCCTTCGGCGGGTTGGCGGACATGCTGGTCGCCGTCCGGCAGCACCTGCGCCCCGGCGGTCAGGCGCTGATCGGCGAGATGATCTGGGAAGGGACCCCGTCGGCGGCGGCGCTGGCCGCGCTCGGGCTCCCGGCCGACTCCGTCCCCGACCTCGCCGGCCTGGTGCAGGCCTTCCACCGGCACGGCCTCGAGCCGTCCTTCGGGCATGTCAGCACACTGACCGAATGGGACGACTACGAGTTCAGCTGGACCGGCTCGCTCGTCGACTGGGCCGTGCGGTCGGCCCCGACCGTCGAGGACCGCAACCAGGCGCTCACCGCCGCCCGCGAGCACCGTGACACCTGGCTCGGCGGCTTGCGGCGGGAGCTCGGGTTCGCCACCTTCGTCTTGCACGACGTCGCACCGGTGCCGGTCTGAGCGGCCATCAGCTACTGATCACGAACTCCGGCTGGAGTGCTAAGAAGCCCGGTGGCGGGTTCCCTCCAGGCCGTGCCGGCCTTCGGATGTGTCCACTGTGGACCGACCTGGTCGGGAGACCGAACGGACCACAGTGGACATGGTGCACGCCAAGCTGCTGTCGTTCCCGTCGGAACTGTTGTGTGGCTGCGGGTCTTGGACCGGGCAGGGGTGGGTTTTCACTCGTGAGCGGCCCACAATGCCCCACATGGAGATCACCGAGGCAAGCCGCCGCCGCATCGTCGTGGTCCTGGTGCTGTCGGCCCTGATCACCGTCTCCTACATGCTGCTGTGGGTCTTCGCACGGGACGTGGTGGCCAGCGAGACCCGGCCCGGCTACGTCGAGTTCGAGAACTCCTTCCCGCTGGCCGACACCTGGCTGCTGGTCTGCCTGCTGGGCGCGATGTTCTCGCTGCTGGCCCGCCGCCCGAGTGCCCTGTTCTGGCTGCTGGCCGGCGGCGGGGCCGGCGTCTACCTGCTGTGCATCGATTCCCTGTACGACATCGAGAACGGCATCTGGTGGCTGCCCGGCGGGGCCGGAGTGCTGGAGCTGGGCATCAACCTGACGACCCTGGTCGTCAGCGTCGGCCTGCTCCGCTGGGCCTGGCGCCGGCGGTCCACGTTGTCGGCTTCATGAGCCGCCGCAACACTTCCTGTCCCCGGGCACCCCATCCGGGCTGGCCGCCGGGACGGCCCTGTTCCCACAGTTCGCCGATGTCCACGAGGAACAACGCCCTCCCGATGGCCCAGCCCTTGGCCCTCAGGACCGTGGCCTCGTCGGGCCGGTAGGCGTCGAAGAACCGGTCGGTGTCCGGCAGCAGCACCCAGGCCGAGGCCAGGTCGATCGCCGGGTCGCCGCCCGACAGCGAACCCCAGTCGATCACTCCCGACAGCACGCCGTCGCGCGCGACCACGTTGGCCGGGTGCAGATCGGCGTGCCGCCACACCGGCGGTCCGGCCCAGACCGGGGCGACCAGGGCCCGCTGGTAGTCGGCGCGGAGTTCCGCCGGCACCTTGGGATGCGGCGTCAGCGCCACCCGGTCGACGTCGATCGGCGCGTCGGTCGGGGCCGGTCGGTGCAGGGCCAGCAGGAACTCCGCCAGCCCTTCCGCCGCATCGGCGCTGAGGTCCGCCCGGTCGGCGGGCTCGCCGTGCACCCAGGCGTTGATCGTCCACGTCTTCGGGAAGCGCTCCGACGGCTCGCCCACGCGGACCGGCGCCGATACCGGCAGTGGCAACGTCGGGGCCAACTGCGGCAGCCAGCGGTGTTCCATGCGCAGCAGCTCCGACGCCCCCTCCTGGCGGGGCATGCGGACGGCCAGGTCGTCGCCCAGCCGCCACATCTGGTTGCCCCAGCCGCCGGGCACCGGCCGCAGCGGCAGGCCGGCCAGATCCGGGTGCTGGTCTCGGAGCAGGTCGCGCACGAAGGCTTCGTCCATGGCTCCAACCCTGCCCCACGCCCGGAATTCGTTGGCGGCCAGGTGGTTGGCGCGGGCACCATGCCTCGGGTGGGGACATGGGGGATCCGGGCTTACGACCCGCGTGACGAGGAACTCTGGCTGCGGTGCCGGGTGTTGAGCTTCCTGCACTCGTGTTACTACGACGACGTGCTGGTGGCCAAACCCCGCTACGACTGTCCGTCCGTCGAACTGGTCGCCGTGGACGGCGGGATCGTGGTGGGCGTGCTGGATGTCGCGGTGCGGAACGACCTCGCCACCGTCGAGACGATCGCCGTCCACCCCGATCACCAGGCCCAGGGCATCGCGACCGGCCTACTCGACCACGCGTTGACCCGGCTGCGAGAGCTCGGTGCCATAGACCTGGACGCCTGGACGCGTGAGGACAAATCCGCGCTGCGTTGGTACGCAGCCCACGGCTTCGCCGAGACTGAGTACTACATCCACGTTCACGCCACTGGCGACGAAGTCACCCAGACCATCGGGGGACTCGCCGTCGCGGGAGCGCTCCTGCACGCCGACGCGGCCGGCGAGGACGACCTGCGCGCCCAGTTCGACCGCGTGTACCGCTGCCGGCGGCTGATCCGCGCAGTAGTGCTTCAGGCGTAGTGCGGACGGAGGCCGGCCGCGAGGACGCGGTCGAGCATTCGGTCCGGCAGGAACCGGGCCAGGCGAGTGATCACGGCCGCGTCGCGACCGATGGTGTAGCGGGTGCGGGGTTTGCCGGCGGTCACGGCCTTGGCGATCACGCGCGCGGCTTCCGCTGCGGTGACGCCGTTTCCCGTGCCCGCGGCGGTCTGCGAGATGATCGCCCGGACCAGCCGCCCGTAGCGTCGCTGGTGGTCCGGCGACATGTCGGCGGCCAGCCGGCTCGTGGTGGCGATGCCCCGGTCGCCCATCTCCGTGCGGACCCCGCCGGGCTCGATCACCACCACCTGCACGCCCAGCGGTGCGAGTTCCCGGCGCAGCGCGTCGCTGACCGCCTCCAGTGCGAACTTCGCGCCGGCATAGGCGCCGTAGGTGGCCATGGCGATCCTGCCGCCGACCGAGCTGATGTTGACCACCCGGCCGCGGTGGCGCAGCAGGGCGGGCAGCAGGGCCTGGGTGACGGCGACGTGGCCGAACAGGTTGACCTCGAACGTCCGGCGCCACTCGTCCAGCGGCAGGGCCTCGACCGGCGCGTTGACGGAGATCGCGGCGTTGTTCACCAGTGCCCACGCCGAGTCGACGCGCGCGGCCAGGTCGGCGATGTGCTCGGGCCGGGTGATGTCGAGGATGACCGGCTCGATGCCGGGGGCGCGGAGCGCGTCGGCGTCCTGTTCGCGGCGGACGCCGGCCAGGACGTGGAATCCCCGGCGGGCCAGCTCGCGGGCGGACGCCGCCCCGATCCCGGTCGATGCCCCGGTCACGACCACTGTTTCAGATGACGTTGTCATCTTGACCACGGTAGGCATTTGAGATGACAGTGTCAACTGTATGCTGGTCGGCATGGCCACCCGCGCGGAATCCGCCGCCGTGACCCGGCGCGCACTCCTGGACGCCGCCGCCGACCTGCTCGACAGCGGCGGCACGGACGCGGTGACGTTGCGGGAGGTCGGGGCGCGCGCGGGCGTCACCCGCGGCGCGCCGTACCGGCACTTCCCCGACAAGGACAGCCTGCTGACGACCATCGCGGCGGAGGCGCTGGACCGGCTCGCCGATCAGGTGCGGGCCGTGCGCGCCGATCCCGGCGTGCCACCGGCCGACATGCTGCGCCGCGGGCTGGCCGCGCTGATGGCGATCGGCCGCGGCCAACCGCACCTGTACCGGCTGATGTTCACGTTGCCGGCCGGCGACCCGACCGCCGTCGACGCGGCGACTCGCGCCGCCGATCGCGCCCAGGACGAGTTCCTGGCCATCGTCACCGATCTCGTCGGCGCCCGGGACGCCGATCGCTTCGCGGCGCTGCTGCTGACCAGCGCGCACGGGATCACGGACATGGAAGCCGGCGGGCACCTGTCCGCCGACAAGTGGCATGTCACGGCCGAGGAACTCGTCTCGATGCTGGTGGCCATGGTCGAACGCAGTGGATCAGCGCAGGATCGCGGCCAGCATTAGCCCCCGGATCTCGGCGGCGATGTCGGCCACCGGCCACGGCGGCCGGTGCGCCTGCCACTCCCGCAGCAACCCGGTGATGGCGCCGACCAGGCCGATGGCGGTGAGCCGGTAGTCCCGCTCGGGGGCGACGCCGTGGGCGGCGGCGTGCCGGGCCTCGGCCTCGATGAAGTCGGCCCAGCGGGTGACCCACTGCTGGTGCTGCCGCTCCAGCTCCTCGCTGACGCCGACGGCCTCGACGTAGTTCAGCCGCGGCAGCCGGGGATCGGCGGTGACGCTGGCGACGAAGGCGTCCAGCAGCAGGGAGATCCGCGTGACGACGTCGTCGGATTCCAGGGTCTCCAGCGCGGCGCGGACCCGGTCCAGGGCGACGGAGTTGATCAGGTCGTGCAGGGTCAGCAGCACCTGCTCCTTGCCGGTGAACTCCTCGTAGAAGTTGCGGGTGGACACGCCGGCGTCGGCGCAGATCTGGACGATCTTGGTCTGCCGGTAGCCGACCGTGGTGAACAGCCCGAGGGCCGCCTCCAGCAGCCGCTGGCGACGTTCGGCCCGGCGCTGCTCGGAGGCCACTCCCGCGTAGGCGCGCTTGGCGATGGCCGACTCCTCACCCATGTGACAAAAACTGGTAATCGGGATTGCCAGATTACCCGAGACGGCCCTACCTTGTGAAAATCCTGATTACCACTTCAGCTCGGAGGCAACGATGCTTCGCCGAGTGCTCGTGCCGCTGCTGGCCCTGGCCCTGGTGACGGCTCCGGCCGTCGCCCAGGCCGATCCCCGCCCGCCGGCGCCCGCCCAGGACCCCTTCTACACACCGCCGACGCCCCTGCCGGGCGCGGCCGGCGACCTGATCCGCCAGCGCCGGGTCGACTGGTACCCGGAGCCGTTCCGCGTGTTCAAGGCCCCGGTCCAGACCTGGCTGGTGCTCTATCGCTCCACCTCCGCCACCGGCGCGGCCAACGCCGTGTCGGGCATGGTGCTGGTGCCGCCGATCCCGTGGACCGGCCCCGGTCCTCGCCCGGTCCTCGCGTACGCCATGGGCACGCAGGGGCTCGGCGACGACTGCGCGCCGTCGTATCACCTCCGAACCGGCACCGAGGTGGAGATCGCCTTCCTCGCGCAGGCGATGCTCAAGGGGTACGCCGTCGCGCTCACCGACTACGAAGGCCTTGGCACGCCAGGGACTCACACCTACGCCGTCGCCAATGCCGAGGGCCACGCCCTGCTCGACGTCGCCCGGGCCGCGAGCAAGGTCGACGGCGCCGGCCTCAGCGCCGATGCGCCGGTCGGCGTTTTCGGCTACTCCCAAGGAGGTCAGGCCGCCGCTGCGGCAGGGGAGTCGCAGCCGACCTACGCCCCGGACGTGCACGTCGTCGGCATCGCCGAGGGCGGCGTCCCGGCCGATCTCACCGAAGTGGCCGCCTACAACGACGGCAACGCCGGCTTCAGCCTCGTCGCCGGCGCGGCCGTGGGCTACGCGGCGGCGTATCCCGAGCTGCCGTTCGCCGATGCCCTGAACGCCAAGGGGCGCACGGTCGTGCAGAAGGTCGAGACCTCCTGCATAGTCGAACTCGCGCTCGCGGATCCCTTCGACCGCCTGGACAATCTCACCACGACGCCCGGGATGATCAAGGATCCGCGCTGGCAGGCCCGGCTCGCCGAGAACCGCCTCGGCGCGCACAGGCCGGCCGCGCCCGTGCTGCTCTACCACGGCACCCTCGACGAGCTGATTCCGTTCCAGGTGGGGGAGGAGCTCCGCGACCGCCTCTGCGCGCTCGGCGCTTCCGTGCAGTGGCAACCGGTTCCGCTCGCCGGGCACATCGTCGCGGTCAGCGTCTACGGCACCGCCGCCCTGAACTGGCTCGGGGACCGCTTCGCCGGCCGGGCCGCCACCCCGAACTGCTGATCGTGATAGGCAGGTCGGGTGGAACTGTTCACTCGCACCTGGGGTTCGCCCGACGCGCCGGCCATGGTCCTGCTGCACGGCGCGTCGGCCAACGGCGGCACCTGGTCGGAGTTCGCCGCGAGGTTCGCCGACCGCTGGCACGTCATCGCGCCGGACCAGCGTGGTCACGGCCGGAGTCCGCGCGCCGACGCCTACTCGTTCGACCTGTTCGCCGATGACCTGCACGGCCTGCTCGACCAGTTCGGTGTCGAGCGGGCCGTGCTCGTCGGGCACTCCATGGGCGGTGTCGCCGCCTACCGCTACGCCGAGAAGCGCCCGGAGCGGCTGGCCGCGATGGTGCTGGAGGAGGCCCCGCCGCCGGTTCCGCTGGGCCTGCGGCTGGCCCCGCGGCCCGAGGGGGAGCTGGACTACGACTGGGCGTTGCGGCCGCGGATCATCGCCGAGCTGAACGACCCCGATCCCGACTGGCCGCAGCGGCTGGCCGGCATCGCCACGCCGACGCTCGTCGTCGCGGGCGGCGAGCAAAGCCACCTCCCACAGGCCGCCATCGCCACCATGGCCGACCTGATGCCGGCCGCCACGCTCGTGACGATCGACGCCGGGCATCTCGTGCACCAGAGCAGGCCGGCCGAGTTCGCGGCCGTCGTCGAGCAGTTTCTGGCCGACACCAACAGGTGAATCACCGTGCCACGGTCGGCCGTCTGGCCTAGCGTCACGGCGGGTGAGGACGGTACGGATCGTCGCCGTGGGCGTGGTGATCGCGGTGCTCGCCGCGGGTGGCGTCATCGGCTTCCAGATCGACAGCAGCAATCGCCAGACCGACTACGTCGTCGGCAGCGACGACGCCAACCGGGTCGAGCTCGACGTGACGCTGCAACGGGTCGACGTCACCGGCCGCGAGCTGGACCTGCGGATCATCCCGGTCATGCACGGCAACCTGGCCGACGGCTTCGACGCCGTGCCGGTGCGGGACATCGAGGTCGACACCAGCTCGCTGACCAGCGGCACGCTGCGGTTCAAGGCCCATGACCGGGTGTCGTTGCAGGACGTGCGGATCGGCGTCGACGACGGCCTGGTGTCCTCCTACCCGTTCGACAGCTACTCCGCCGCGATCGGCTTCTACGTCACGGCCGGCGACCAGAACGTGCCGGTGTCGCTGCGGTTTCGGGGCTACGACGCGCTGTTCACGGCGGCGGCGACCGACGCCGAGTGGCGTGCCGGCGTGCTGAAGGCCAACGTGGTGGCCGGCCGAACGTTCAGCTCCCTGGTGCTGGCCTGGTTCCTGATGATCGCCATGTGGGCGCTCGCGCTGTCGGTGCTGGGCGCGGCGCTGACCATCGTGTCCAAGGGGATGGGGCTGGTGTGGCCGGCGATGGGCTGGATGGCCGCCACCCTGTTCGCCCTGGTCGGCTTCCGCAACGCCGCCCCCGGCTCGCCGCCGATCGGCGGGCTGATCGACTACGGCGCCTTCTTCTGGGCCGAGCTGCTGACCTCTGCCGCCCTGGTTTACGTGACTGTGCACGGCATCCGGCGGGCGCGCCTAGCGTGAGCGCCGCTCCAGCAAAGGGCTGATCCGGTAGCCGACCAGCTCCCGCATCACCAGCGCCGTGCTGGTCCGCTCCACCCCGGGGATGGCCAGCATCAGGCCGGCGATGCGGTACAGGTCGTCGCCGTCCTGGGCGACGACGTGCACGAACAGGTCGGGCTGGCCGCTGATGCCGTGCACCTGGAGCACCTCCGGCACGTCGGCCAGCGCGTCGGCGACCTCGTCGAGGCGTTGCTGCGTCACGACCATCATCACGAACGCCGTCAGCGGATAGCCCAGCGCGCGGGGCGGAATGCGGTGTTCGAACGTGTCCAGCACGCCCGGCTGCTCCAGCCGCAGCAGCCGCGCCTGCACGGTGTTGCGGGACAGCCCGGTCTGCTCGGCCAGCGCCACGGCGGTGGCCCGCGGCTGCTCGGCCAGCGCTTGCAGCAGGCGGAGGTCGGTCTGGTCGAAGCGGTCGTCGTTGCGCACTCTGCTCGCTTTCGCCGGTCTGATGCTCGGTCGGATTGTGCGATCTGCTCAATCCAGCGTACTCGCATTGTGCGTAGTGAGTGTCGGTGTTGTCATTTCAGGACGTTGTGCACGCATGGAGGTGGCGAGATGACCAGGCCGAGCCCGGCCGCGCTGGCGGTGCTGACCGAGATTGAGCGGCGGGTGCTGTGGCTGTCCACGGCCGTCATCCACCACGCGAACCTGGTGCGCCCCAACACCTCCGGCCTCAAGGTCGGCGGGCACCAGGCGTCCAGCGCCTCGATGGTGTCGATCATGACGTCGCTGTGGTTCCGGCACCTGCGGCCGCAGGACCGGGTCTCGGTCAAGCCGCACGCCTCGCCCGTGCTGCACGCGATCAACTACCTGCTGGGGGAGCTCGACGAGTCGTATCTGACGACCCTGCGCGCCTTCGGCGGCCTGCAGAGCTACCCGAGCCGCTCCAAGGACCCCGATCCCGTCGACTACTCGACCGGATCGGTGGGAATCGGGGCCACCGCACCGATCTGGGGTGCGATCGCCCGTCGCTACGTCGGCGCGGGCAGTGGCCGCCAGTACTCGCTGCTGGGCGACGCCGAGCTGGACGAGGGTGCGGTCTGGGAGGCGGTGCTCGACCCGTCGGTGGCCGAACTCGGTGAGATCGTGTGGATAGTCGACCTGAACCGGCAGTCGCTGGACCGGGTCGTGCCGCAGATCGCCGCCGACCGGCTGCACGCCATGTTCGCCGGGGCCGGCTGGCAGGTGATCACCCTCAAGTACGGGCGGCTGCTGGAGGAATTGTTCACCCGACCGGGTGGCCCGGCGCTACGCGAGCGTATCGACACCATGCCCAATCCCGAGTACCAGCGACTGCTCCGCTGCGACGCGGCGCAGCTTCGGAATCGTTTGCCCGCAGGGGATCCGGCCATCGCCGAGCTGGTGTCCGATGTGGACGACGACACCCTGGTGGCGGCCGTCCGCAATCTCGGCGGCCACGATCTGGCCGCGCTGGACGGGGCCTTCGAGCAGATCGAGGACAGCCGGCCGACGGTGATCTTGGCGTACACTGTGAAGGGCAACGGGTTGCCCACGCAAGGGCACCCGCAGAACCACTCATCACTGCTGACCACCGAGCAGCTGGCCGAGCTGGCGCGACGTCTTGGGAGGGACGTCGACGACCCCTGGCAGGCGTTCCCGGTCGGCTCCGATGCGGCCGTCCTGTGCGAGGACACGGCGAACCGCCTGCGGCGCAAGAGCGTCGCGACCGCGCAACCGCCATCGATCCCGCTCGACCTCGGCCGGGTTCAGCAGGGCACGACCACGACTCAAGCAGCGCTCGGCCGAACGCTGCTCGATCTCACCCGCCGCGCGCCGGACGCGGCCCGGCGGGTGGTCACGGTCAGCCCCGACGTCAGTTCCAGCACCAATCTCGGCGGCTGGGTGAACAAGGTCGGCGTGTGGTCGCCCGACGAGCGCGTCGACTGGTTCGCCGACGACGCCGACACGATCCTGCACTGGAGGGAAAGCCCTGGGGGACAACACATCGAACTCGGCATCGCCGAGACCAACCTGGTCGGGCTGATCGGGGAGCTGGGCGCGACCTGGAGTCGCTGGGGCGAGCCGCTGCTGCCGATCGGCGTGCTCTACGACCCGTTCGTCTCGCGCGCCCTGGAACCGTGGTCGTTCGGCATCTACGCCGGCGGACAGTCGATTCTGGTCGGCACGCCGTCCGGGGTCACGCTGGCGCCGGAAGGCGGCGCGCACCAGTCCATCACGACGCCGTCCATCGGACTGGAGCAGCCCGGCTGCGTCACCTACGAGCCGGCGTTCGCCATCGACGTCGAGTGGACGCTGCTGGCCAGCCTGGCCCGGCTGGGCAAGCCGGACGGGACCTCGGCCTACCTACGGCTGTCGACCCGACCGGTCGACCAGTCGCTGGCCGACGTGCCCACGGATCCGGCCGCGCGCGAGCGTCGCCGTCGCCAGGTCGTGGCGGGCGCGTACTCCTTGCGCCGCAAGGAGAACCCGGCCATCACCATCGCCGCGATGGGCGCCGTCGTGCCCGAGGCGCTCCAGGCCGCCGAGCGGCTCGACCAGGTGGGCATCGAGGCCGACGTCGTCTGCGTGACCAGCCCCGGCCTGCTGTTCCAGGCCCAGCAGGCGAGGCAGGGTCTCGCCGACGGCCCGTCCTGGATCCTGGACCAGGTGTTGCGGCCGACGCCGCTGGTGACCGTGCTGGACGGTCATCCGCACACGCTCGCCTTCCTGGCCACCGTGAACCGGGTGGCGTCGATCTCGCTCGGCGTCACGCGGTTCGGCCAGGCCGGCTCGCTGGAGGACGTCTACCGCTACCACGGTCTCGATGCCGACAGCATCGTGCGCGCGGCCCTGGACCTCAGGTGACCGACCTCAGCTGAGCTCGACGTAGCGCTTGTCGAACGCGACGTAGCCGGCGAACTCGTGGCCGACGCGCTCGGCCGCGCCGTCGTACGGCTGCGGGTAGCTCCAGCCGGCGTCGTTCTGCCCGGCCACGGTGTGGTACTGAGCCGGGCCCTTCCACGGGCAGGTGTACGGGGTCGGGCTGTCGGCGAACTCACCGTCCACCAGGGACGACGGCGGGAAGTACCAGTTGCCCTCGATGGAGACCAGCTCTGACTCGGGGGCCTCGGCCACGACACGGCCGTTCACGGTTGCCTTCATGTCTTGGCCAACGGCCGGCGCCTCCCCGATAATTCCGTCGTGTGACCGAAAGGGCACCGATACGCTCGATCCGGTGACCTTGCCCCGGCGACTACTGGTCGACGCCTCCCCGCTCCGCCGGTCATCGGCCTTCCGCCGGTACTGGATCGGTTCTGTCCTCTCGGCCGTCGGCACCCAGATGACCCTGTTCGCCGTCACCTACCAGGTCTTCACCCTCACCAACAGCTCGCTGGCGGTCGGCGGCATCGGCCTGTGCGCCGCCGTGCCGGCCATCGCCTTCGGCATGCTCGGCGGCAGCATCGGCGACGCCGCCGACCGGCGCAAGATCGTGCTGTACAGCAGCCTCGGGCTCGCGGCGGTGTCGGCGTTGTTCGCCGTGCAGTCCCTTCTCGAGCTGCGGCAGCTGTGGCTGCTGTACGTGCTGGCCGTCGTCGAGGCGTTGATCGTGTCGGTCAACGTGCCGGCCCGCCGCACGTTCACGCCCCGCCTGCTGCCGGCCGAACTGCTGCCGGCCGGGGCCGCGCTGAACCTGATGACCATGCACCTGAGCAACACGGTCGGCCCACTGCTGGCCGGGCTGGTCGCGGCGGCCGGCGGTCTCAACGCGTGCTATGTGATCGACGTGATCAGCTTCGGGGCCGCGCTCTACGGCGTGTTCCGGCTGCCGCCGATGCCGCCCGAGGGCACCCTGGCCAAACCCGGCATCAAGTCGGTCATGGACGCCGTCGGCTTCATCCGGGGATCCTCGGTGCTGACCGGCGCGGTGCTGGCCGACCTGTTCGCGATGGCCCTCGGCATGCCGTTCGCCGTGTTCCCGGCGATCAACGCGGCCTTGTTCGGCGGCGGCCCGCAGACCCTGGGCCTGCTCAACGCCGCGCCCGCGATCGGCGGCGTGCTCGGCTCGGCACTGTCCGGACCGGTCGGGCACGTGTCCCGGCAGGGCCGCGCCATGCTGTTGGCGGGCATCGGCTGGGCGGTCACGCTCGTCGGCTTCGGGCTGTCGACCGCGCTGTGGCTGTCGGTCGGGCTGCTCGTGGCCGGGGGAGCGTTCGACGTGATCAGCGTGGTGTTCCGGACGACCATTCTCCAGGCCGCGACCCCCGACCGGTACCGCAGCCGCGTCAGCGCCGCCGAGTACGTCGCCGGCTTCGGCGGCTCCCAGCTGGGCAACTTCCGGGCCGGCGCGGTCGCCAGTCTCAGCACCCCGGGCCTGTCCGCCGTGATCGGCGGTCTGTCCACCATCGCCGCCTCGGTCCTGTTGTGGCGGCGGCTGCCCGGCTTCGCCGCCTACGGCGTCCCATTGTCCAATGACTGAGCCGCCCCGATTCGGCCCGGGGGCGTCGTTTCAGGCAACAACACCGTGTCAATTGTCCCGAGCAGGTTTGAAACCCTCGCGTGCGCGCCGGGTGAGCGTCCGCGCCGGCAGCGTGACCTGGGGATCGGACTGTGACCATGCCAGACTTTCACGCCTCTTACCGGTTGCGGACCGACCACTTTGGCGGTAGATCTCTAAACCTGCTCGTAACCCGCCGGCCACATGTGCGCGAACGTTTCGGCAACGCACGCGACATCGGGGAGAATTCCATGACAGCAGCCAGCTCCGCCGGCACGGCGACACCCAGGCTGAGCCTCGTTCCCGCCCGAATGGACCGGTTGCCCTGGACCAGGTTCCACTGGTCGATCGTGATCGGCCTGGGCGTGTCGTGGATCCTGGACGGCCTCGAGATCCAGATCGTGTCCGCCGCCGGGTTCGAGAAGACCCTCGGCATGACGCCGGCCGAGGTCGGCGCCACCGCCACCATCTACCTGGTCGGCCAGGTCGTCGGCGCGCTCTACTTCGGGCGGCTCACCGACAAGATCGGCCGAAAACGACTGTTCATCCTGACGCTGGCGATCTACCTGGTGGCCAGCGGCATCGCCGGCTTCTCGTTCAGCGTGTGGTTCCTGTGGATCTTCCGGTTCATCGCCGGCCTCGGCATCGGCGGCGAGTACACCGCGATCAACTCGGCCATCGACGAGCTCATCCCGTCCCGCTACCGCGGCCGCGTCGACATCGCCGTGAACGGCACCTACTGGGCCGGCGCGATGATCGGCGCCACCGCCAACCTGTTCCTGCTCGACCCCAACATCTTCCCGGAGAGCTGGGGCTGGCGGATCGGCTTCTTCATCGGCCCGGTGCTCGGCCTGATCATCATCTACCTGCGCCGGCACATCCCGGAGAGCCCGCGGTGGCTGATGACGCACGGCCGGCTGGAGGAGGCCGAGCGCACCGTCGACGAGATCGAGGCCGGCGTGCGGCGCGAGGGGGTGACCCTGACCGAGGTGCCGCCGGAGAAGGCCATGTCCATCGTGGAGGCGCCGCGGCTGGGCTTCCGCACCGTGACGGGCATCTTCCTGAAGAAGTACCCGAAGCGGTCCTTCCTCGGCTTCTCGATGATGGTCACGCAGTCGTTCCTGTACAACGCCATCTTCTTCACGTATTCGTTGGTGCTGCAGAACTTCTACCACATCAGCGCCAGCGGGGTGTCGGTCTACTTCTTCCCGTTCGCGGTGGGCAACCTGCTCGGCCCGCTCATCCTGGGGCCGTTCTTCGACACCGTCGGACGGCGCAAGATGATCCTCGGCACCTACGGCTTCGCCGGCGTCGTGCTGGCCGTCTCGGCGGCGCTGTTCCAGGCCGGCTCGTTGAACGCCACCACCCACACGATCTTCTGGTGCGTGTCGTTCTTCTTCGCCTCCGCCGGCGCTTCCTCGGCCTACCTGACGGTCAGCGAGATCTTCCCGCTGGAGCTGCGGGGGCAGGCGATCTCCTACTTCTTCGCCATCTCCCAGGCCGCCGGAGCCATCGCGCCGTTCGTGTTCAGCTCGCTGATCGGCAACGGCCTCGACCGTGGACCGCTCACCATCGGCTACTACTTCGGCGCCGCCATCATGATCCTCGGCGGCCTGATCGCCTGGTTCGTCGGCGTCAACGCCGAGGGACAGTCCCTTGAGGACGTGGCCGAACCGTTGTCCAAGGCGCCCATGGCCGAGGCCAGTTAGTATCCGCGACGACGAGGAGGTAGCTGTGGCTGATTTCATCGTCGTGGGCGTCAGTGTCCGCAGTGGATCGCCCACCGCCCTGCGCTGGGCCGCCGACGAGGCTCGCCGTCGCCGGTGCGGCCTGGTCGCCGTCCGCGCCTGGCGGGCCCCTCGCCCGCCGAGCGCCCCCGGCGGTCACCCGCCGGCCGTCTCCCGTGACGTCCCCGGCGCCTTCGCCGCCGCCGAGGAGAAGCTCTCCGCCGATGTCGCCGAGGCCTTGGGCCCCGACGCCAAGGTCGAGTGCCGCGTCATCAAGGGCACCCCCGTCTCCGTGCTCCTGAAGGAGTCCGAGGGCGCCCTCATGCTGGTGCTCGATGCCCCTCGCAGCACCGACCTCAAGGCCAACACCCTGTTGGCCCACCGGTTGATGTACCACGTCGGCTGCCCCGTCGTGGTCATGCCGCCCGCCCTCACCCTGCCCGGCCCCGGCCGGGCCGCGCGCATCGGCAAGGAGGTCGGCACCCGCATCGCCAAGGCCGCCGCCTCCGCCGGCCGTCCCGGCATCCGCATGCCCCGCCAGTCCAACTGACCCTCGCTGCCACCGAGCACCGCCGACCCTCGGGTCGGCGGTGCTCTTCTTCTGCCCGCCACCAGCCCTTGCCTCGTGCTGCCGCCGGGCAATCCCCTTGCCCTCGGCCAGGCGCGCCACCAGCGCTACTTTCTTCCGACACCGGCTGCTTCTTCCGTCGGCCCGGCCGGGTTCCGCCGCTCGACCACGTCGGCCGCCTTCGCCGTTCGCCCCGTGATCGTGATCGCCGCGCCGATCATCACGATGCCCGCCCACTGCCCGGCCGTCAGCTGCTCGTGCAGCGCCACCGCCGCGATCACCGCCGCGGCCGCCGGCTCCAGCAGCGTGATCGTCACCGCCGCGGCCGCCCCGATGTGCCTGATGCCGCGGGCGAACAGCCAGTACGACATGCCCGTCGTCACCACGCCCAGGTACGCCACCCCGCAAATCCCTTGCGGCGTCAGCAGATTCCCTGTCGCCGTCACCGCGATCACCGGCGCCATGAGCAGCGCCCCCAAGGCCAGGATCCCCGTCAGCGCCGTCGCGTCGTCGTGCCGTGCCGTCAGCGCCTGGATGGACACCGCCTGCCCGCTGAAGAACGCCGCCGCCAGCACCGACAATCCCAGCCCCGCCAAGGAAAACGTCGTCCCCGCCCCATTGGCGAAGGCCAGCAGGCACAGCCCGCCCACCGCCGTCGCCGTCCCCACGCTCCAGCCCGCACCCGGCCTCCGGCGGTTCCTCACGGCCGTCCACAGCCCCGTGAACACCGGCGACAACCCGATCCCCACTGCCGTGCTCACCGCCACCCCCGCGCTGCCGATCGCCCCGAAATAGGCCACTTGGAAGCCCGCGATCCCCACCGCCCCACCGGCCAGCGGCCCCAGATCCGCCCGCGTCCACCTGCTCCGGAGCGGCCGGCCTTTGGCCACGGCGAAGAGCACCAGAGCGCCGATCGCCAGGCGGATGCCGCCGGCCGCGACGCGGTCGCCTGGCCCGATCAGCGCGGCGACCGGTCCGAGCGTGCCCCACAACAGCGCGCCCGCGGCGGCGCTGGCCACGGCCCTTCGGGTGCTCGTCACCCGGCGAAGGTAATACGGTATGACTGTCATACGCAACGGTCTGACCGCTATACTCACGCGGTGTGACGGCGCTTCAGACGACCAGTACCCGGGACGCCTTGGTCGCCGAGGTACGCAGGCTGATCCTCGGCGGGGAGCTCTCGCCCGGCGAGAGCCTCACCGAGACCATGCTGGCCTCGCGGTTCGGC
This sequence comes from Kutzneria sp. NPDC051319, assembly GCF_040682195.1. Classification (NCBI taxonomy): domain Bacteria; kingdom Bacillati; phylum Actinomycetota; class Actinomycetes; order Pseudonocardiales; family Pseudonocardiaceae; genus Kutzneria; species Kutzneria sp. NPDC051319. The sequence continues at coordinate 47,019 of NZ_JBFBAM010000040.1, forward strand.
GTCGCCCGGCCGACCATCCGCTCCGCGCTCCAGGAGCTCGTCGCCCGCAACCTCGCGCAGCGGGCGACCGGCCGGTCGCTGATCGTCCCCGTGCTCACCGAGGCCGACATCCAGGACCTGTTCCTCATCCGCACCCCCCTCGAACTCGAGGCCGTCCGCGTCATCGTCGAGTCCGGCGTCTCCCTGTCCCGCCCCGAGCGCATCCTGGCCGAGATGGACTCCCTGTCTCCCGACGTCAGCTGGGCCGATCGCGTCGAGATCCACACCGAGTTCCACATCGCCCTCGTCGAACTGGCCGGCAGCCCCCGCCTCAACCGCATCTACCCGGCCCTCCAGGAGGAGATGCAGCTCTGCCTCGCCCAGCTGCACAACTTCTATCCCGGCGGCACCAACCTCGCCGCCGAGCACCGCCGCCTGCTCGCCGCCATCGCCACCGGTGACGTCGCCGTCGCCCAGGCCGAGATGCGCGAACACCTCTCCGCCGCCGTCCGCCACCTCGCCGCCCGCTGACTGCCGCCGCTGTCCGCCGACACGCCCGCCCTCCTTCCGACTGGCCGTTGCCAGTACCCGGCAATACGCCGCCTGCCGCCGCCTGCTACCACTCGGCAACACGCCGTCCGCCACCTCGCCGCCGCTGGCCGGCGCCACTACCCGGCAACCCGCTCGCCCTCCTTCCCCTTCGATAAATCATTTGCCCGGGCGTCGGGGGTTCTGCTCAACTCGTGGCGTCACCGAGCTGGGAGATGAGATGCGAGCAGCTGTCATGTTCACCGCAGAGGAAACGTTCCCCCTTCTGAAGGACATGACGCCGCATGGCAGTGCTCAACCTCGGAATTCTCGCGCACGTCGACGCCGGTAAGACCAGCCTGACCGAGCGGCTGCTGCACGCCGCCGGGATCATCGACGAGATCGGCCGCGTGGACGACGGAAACACGCAGACCGACTCGATGGCGCTGGAGCGCCGGCGAGGCATCACCATCAAGTCGGCGGTGGTGTCGTTCAGCATTGGCGACCACACGGTCAACCTCATCGACACGCCCGGCCACCCGGATTTCATTGCCGAGGTGGAGCGGGTTCTCGGCGTGCTCGACGGGGCGGTGCTGGTCGTGTCGGCGGTCGAAGGTGTGCAGGCGCAGACCCGCATTCTCATGCGGGTGCTGCGAAGGCTGCGCATTCCGACGATCGTCTTCGTGAACAAGGTGGATCGTGGCGGCGCCCGTTATGACGGGCTGGTGGCGGACATCGCGGCCAAGCTGTCGCCGTCGATCGTGCCCATGGGATCGGTCGCCGCCCTCGGAACTCGGGCCGCGCGGGCCGTGCCCTTCGGTGTCGAAGACGTCGAATTCGTGGAACGGCTTGTCGAGCTGGACGACGAACTGACGGCCGCCTATCTGTCCTCTTCGGACATTCCTTACGAGCGGGCGTGGTCCACGCTGGCGGAGCGTTCCCGGCGAGGGCTCGTGCATCCGGTGTTCTTCGGGTCGGCGATCACCGGAACGGGTGTGAGCGCCCTGATCGAGGGCATCACATCGTTCCTGCCGGCGGCCCCCGAGGACGTCGACGCGCCGGTCTCGGGCGCCGTGTTCAAGGTCGAGCGCGGTCCGGCCGGCGAGAAGATCGCCTACGTGCGCATGCACGCCGGCCGCCTGCGCGTCCGGGACCGGCTGCCCGACGGCGACGACAAGGTGACCGCCATCGCTGTCTTCGCCGAGGGCGCAAGCGTTTCACAACCGGCCGTCGCCGCCGGCTCCATCGCCCGGCTGTGGGGCCTCAACAGCATTCGCATCGGTGACGTCATCGGCTCGTCAACGCGTGCGGCGGAGCATTACTTCTCGCCGCCGACGTTGGAAACCGTCGTTCTGCCGGCCCGTTCGGGGGAGCGGGGCACGCTTCGCGCCGCCCTCGACCAGTTGGCCGAACAGGATCCGCTGATCGACGTCCGCCAGGACGAGATCCGCCGAGAGATAACGGTCTCCCTCTATGGCGAGGTGCAGAAGGAGGTCATCCAGGCCACGCTGGCCGAGGAGTTCGGGCTCGACGTCTCCTTCCGGGAGACCACGACCATCAACATCGAACGCGTCGTCGGCACCGGCGCCGCGTTCGAGATCATCGACGTCCCGCCCAATCCTTTCCTGGCCACTGTCGGCCTGCGCATCGAACCCGGTCCGGTCAACAGCGGCGTGCGGTATCGGCTCGGTGTCGAGCTCGGCTCCATGCCGTACTCCTTCATGAAGGCCGTCGAAGACACCGTCCGGGAGACTCTGTCCCAGGGGTTGCATGGTTGGCAGGTCATCGACTGTGTCATCACGATGACTCATTCCGGTTATTACCCCCGGCAGAGCCACATGCACGCCACCTTCGACAAATCGATGTCCAGCACCGCCTCCGACTTCCGTGGCCTGACGCCGCTCGTGTTGATGTCCGCCCTGGCCGAGGCCGGAACGCGCGTTCACGAGCCCATTCACCGCTACCAGTTGGAGATTCCCGCCGAGTCCTTCGCCGCCGTGCTGCCTGTTCTCGTGCGCCTCCGCGCCGCACCCCTCACATCGTCCATCACGGGCGGGACTCATGTCCTCGCCGGCGACATTCCCGCGGCCGAGGTCCATGGTCTCGAACGTCGGCTACCGTCGTTGACCAGCGGCGAAGGTGTGCTGGAATCTGCTTTCGACCACTACCGCCCCGTCGACGGCCCCGCGCCGGACAGGGTCCGATGGGACCACAACCCGTTGAACCGCAAGGAGTATCTGCTGCACGTGCTGCGCCGGGTCTGATCTCAGCCGCGGCGGCGTCGGTGGAGCACCCAACCGATGTTGACCATGGTCGTCGCCGACAGAGCCGCCAACAGGACCCCCGCCCACGTCATGCCGAGCCGGAAGGAGGCCACGGCAGAGGCGATGCACAGCAGCAGGCCGACCACGGCCAGCCACAGTCGCGCCGTTCGCGTCGGAACCACCCCGCCCATGCCGGCTGTCGGATCGTGGAAGGCCAGGGGAGCCCTGGATCTCCCGCTCTCCGACTGCCCCATGTCACCCGCCGTCATGCCCCTCCGTCCGACTCTCGTGGCTGTCCCGTTCGATGCAGCCCCCGATTCCCATCCAACCAGATCAACCTGGCAACGCCGCCGCTGGTGATCACCGCGGACCCCGGCTGCCAGGTTCGCGTGGTTGGATGGAAACGGGGGCTGCGTTTTTCCGGCTCATGATCATCGGCACGGCAGGGAGCAGGGGATGTCCGGCTATCGGGAGGCCAAGCAGCGGATCGTCACGGCGTTTCAACGCCGGGTCGGCAACCCGATCCTGATGCGGATGCCGGGGCACACGCTGCTGGAGACCACCGGGCGGCGCTCGGGGCAGCCCCGGCGGACGCCGCTGGGCGGAAGGCTGGTCGGGCGGGACTTCTGGCTGGTCTCGGAGTACGGGGAGAAGTCGCAGTACGTGCGCAACATCCAGGCCGACCCGAGGGTGCGGGTCCGGATCAGGGGGCGCTGGCGTGCCGGCATCGCGCATCTGATGCCGGAAGACGACGCGAAGGCGCGCCTTCGTTCGCTTCCGGCGGTGAACAGTGCCGGTGTCCGGCTGCTCGGCACCAACCTGCTGACGGTCCGGGTCGAACTGGCGGACTAGACGGCCGGCGGGCGCGTGACGTCGTAGCAGTCCCAGTCGAGGGCGACGAACGCCTGGAGCCCGTGCTCCCGGATGTACTGCCGCTCCACGTCGTGGATGGGGTAGAGGCCGGCGATGTTGATCGGCCTGTCGTCGCCGACGTCGATGTCGGTGTAGTCCTCGGGGGCGAGCACGGCCGGCGGGCCGACGACAAAGGCGGTCATGGCCGACTCGGCCGAGATCGGCTCACCGAAGTTGATCACGTCGCCGTACTCGAACGGGCACTCCCCGCGCAGCCCCTCGGCGAGGTCGCCGACGGCCAGCACCCACAACCGGTCGTCCGAGCGCACGCTGATGCACAGCTCGGGCTTGCTGAGCACCCAATCCTCATGCTCGGCCAGGGAAAGCCCGTAGGTGACGCCGGTGAGGTGGTCCTCGGGCAGGTCCTGGTAACCGAGCACCGTCACGGCCGGCAGGCCGGCCTTGGTCGACTCGATCGCGGTGAACCACGGCTCGACCCCGCCGGACAACGCATCCAGGTGGGCGAAATACCGTTCGGCACGACCGGTCATGGCCGGCCCCCGACCGGTGAGCCACGGAACTGGGGTTTCCACCGACGGAGCACGTCCAGACAGTACTAGGTTTCACCCGTGATCAACCGGCCACGGCGCGGAGGTGGGCGAGCAGGTCGTCGACGAGGTCCTCGGGATCGGCAACGCTGTCAACCGGTGGAGTTGGGTTGACAGCGTCAACCTGGATGGTGGAAACCGTGCCCGCGGTGGTGACAGGTGCGACCTCGGGTATCGGCGAGGCGATCGCGACGGCGCTGGCCGGATCCGCGACGGTGACGCTGCTCGGTCGGCAGGATGCCCGGCTCCGCGCGGCCGCGACGCGGATCGAGCGGCCGCGTGGGGTGCGGATCTGATTCTGGAACGGGCGGATCCGGCGCTGGGCAAGGAACTTCGGCTGCCGGATCCGGACCTGGCGCCGTTCGCGGCGTACGGGCGCACCAAGAACATGAACGCGATGTTCGGCTACGAGCTGGCGAGGAGACTGAAGGGCATCACGGTCAATGCGATGCACCCGGGGATCATCGGTGGCACGGGGCTGGGCCGGAATGCCCGTGGGGCGCTGAAGAAGCTGGGGGAGGAGCTGGCCGAGACGGCGCCGGGGCCGGAGGTGGGGGCGGACACGGCGGTGTGGCTGGCGACGGCGTCCGAAGTGGACGGACAGACTGGCGGCTTCTTCGTGAACCGCCGCCGGGTGGAGACGGCGGAGCACACGACGGATCGGGAGCGGTGCGGGCGGCTGTGGCGGGAGAGTGCCCAACTGGTGGGAAGTTTCGAGGGGTGGTAAGCGGTTTCCGGTAGCGTGGCGGGACGTGCGCCGCTGGAATCGTGACTTCACGCTGTTCTTCGTGGCTCGGGCGGCGGCGCGGCTGGGCGACATGATGTTGCCGGTGGCGCTGGCCGCGGGCCTGATCCGGTACGGGTACGGGGTGGGCGCGGTCGGCGGGGCGATGGCGGCCTTCAGCGCGTGCTTCGCCGGGTTCGTCATCTTCGGCGGGGTGATCGCGGACCGGTTCGACACCCGAGCGGTGATGGTGGCGGCGGACCTGACCCGGGTCGTGACCCAGTCGTCGGTGGCGGTGATGTTCTTCGCCGGGCACGTGGTTTTCTGGCAGATCTGCCTGGTGGGAGCGGTCAACGGCCTGTGCGCGGCGCTGTTCCAGCCGGGCATCGCCAGCACCATCCCGCGCATCGCGACGGACGTGCAGAGCGCCAACAGCGTCATCCGCGTGGCGGAGTCGATGATGGGCGTGGCCGGCCCGGCCTTCGCGGGCCTGCTGATCGGCGTGACGTCGGTGGGCGGCGTGTTCGCGGTGCACGCGGCGACGTACCTGACAAGTGCCTTGTGCCTACTGGGTTTGCGCCTGCGCCGAGGCGAGCGGCCGGCGAAACGGACGCGGTTCCGGGCGGATCTCGTCGAGGGCTGGCGGGAATTCCGGGCCCGCGGCTGGGTGTGGGGCGTCATCCTGGTCTGGATGGTGCTGATGATCACCACCTTCGGCCCGCTCACCCCGCTGGTGGCCACGGAGATCATCACCACCCACGGCGACACCGCGTACGGCCTGATCAACTCGATCGGCGGGGCGGGCATGGCCGTCGGCGGCCTGGTCGCGATGCGCCTGCGCCCACGCCACCCGCTGCGCGCCGGGGCGATCGCAATGCTCGGATACGGGCTGCTGCCGGCGATGGTGGCCGTGGGCGCCCCGATCTGGCTGGTGGGCCTGGGTTTCGCGGTCACCGGGGGCGTGCAGACGTTCTGGAGCGTGATGTGGGCGACCAGCATCCAGACCCAGATCCCCGGCTCGATCCTCAACCGCATCCACGCCTACGAGGTCGCCGGCTCGCTGGCCATGATGCCGGTCGGCCAGGCGCTGGCCGGCCCGGCGGCCGGCGCGCTGGGCGCGGAACCGGTGCTGCTGATCGGCGCGGTCGCGGCCGTGGCCGGCATGGCGGCGCTGCTGCTGGCCCCGCCGGTCCGCGACCTCGGCCGGGCCGACGGCCCCGTTCGCGAAGAATCGACGCTGGTGAGAGGCTGACGGCATGCGCGCCGACCTGCTCTCCGTCCCCGGCGAACCGGACCGTGCGAATGAGGACTTCGCGGCGCTGTCGCCACAAGGCGCCGCCTTGGTGCTGGACGGCGTCACGCCGCCGCCCGACGGGCAGACCGGCTGTATCCACACGGTGACGTGGTTCGTGCAGAAGCTGGGGCCGGCGTTGCTGAGGCGGGCGGAGCGGCGCGACCAGTCGCTGGCGGACTGCCTGGCCGACGCCATCGCGCAAACCGCGGCGGCGCACGAGAGCACCTGCGACCTGAGCCACCGCCGCACGCCGCAGGCAACCGTTGTGGCCCTGCGGTGGGACGACCGGCAGGTCGAGTACCTGGTGCTGTCGGATTCGGTGCTGCTGCTGGACGTCAACGGGGCGGTCACGCCGATCCTGGACGGCCGCCTCGACGAGGTGACCGGCCGGCCCGACCTGCGCGCGATCCGCTACACGCGCCAGTACTTCGACGCCCTGGAAAGCCTTCGCAACGCCGACGGCGGCTTCTACACCGCGGCCGCCGACCCGGAGGTCGCGAAGCGGGCGGTCACGGGCCACCTGCCGCGGGCCGACGTCCGCGCGGCGGCGGCGATGTCGGACGGCGCGACCCGGTGGACCGAGGTGTTCGGATTCGGCGACTGGGCCGAGCTGTTCGCCCGCATCGAGGACAAGGGCGCCGTGCAGGTGGTCGACGAGGTGCGCGCGGCGGAAACCGCCGATCCCGACCGGACGGCGTTTCCGCGGGGCAAGTCCCGCGACGACGCGTCGGTGGTCTTCCTCCAGTTCTGAGAACCCGTGACCGGGGCGCCGATCGCTACGGCATTCGCCGGTCCCTCGCTGCTCTGAATGGGCGTCGAAATGGAAAGACTCCTGCCGTTCAAGAATAAGAACGCGCCTTCTTGACGAACGGCGGCGACGCGATGATCGTCAACACCCCGATCTTGGACGGGCGCGGCGGCGGCCATCGGGCATGCAACCGATCGGGCGTCGGGCGCCGTCATAGTGTCGGACACATCCGCGAATCGTCCGGTTCTCCTGGTCGGGCCCGGTTACCGGCCGGGATGATCGGGCGGCGGCCGCGTTTTCACAACCTCCTTTCGTCGGGGTGCTGAAGTTGATGACTGTTAAGGCGCGCATCCCATAGAATGGGCGTCATTACCGTTGTTTTGTCCGCTTTGCCGGCCATTCGGTCACCATGGGTCCACCGGTGATGTCATGTACGTGATCACCAGGTCACGATGTGGCCACCCGTGACGGGCGATTCCATACCTTGGTAGGGAATCCATTCCCTGGCGGAACTTCGGCTGTTAGTGTTCCGGTAACTCCCTCGCCGAGGGAAATAAACCCTGCCATTTTCATCTCCCCTGTAGGGATGGAGCAATCGTGAAGCTGACCCGTCGCGCCTCAGTGGCGCTGCTGGTTGCCGCGCCGATGGTTCTTGCCTCCGGCGCCGGGTTCACTGCCTCCGCGCAGACGGACCCGCACACCACCCAGCTGGCCAACAGCGCCGCCCCGGGCCTCGAGTTCGCGACAAGAACCGGATCGGTGAACGCCGACCAGCAGATGCAGGTCGCCGTCTCGCTGAACTACCGGGACGCCGCCGGGCTGGACGCCTTCCTGGCCCGCGTGAACAACCCGAGCTCGGCCGACTACCACCACTACCTGACGCCGGACCAGTTCCGCGACCGGTTCGCACCCACCCAGGCGCAGGTCGACCAGGTGCGGGCCTATCTGGCCGGCAAGGGCCTGACCGTCACGGACGTGGCCTCCAACCGGATGCTGATCGACGCCAAGGGCCCGGCCAGGACGGTGCAGAGCGCCTTCGCCACCACGGTGTCGCGCTACCACGACAACAAGACCAACAAGGACTTCACCGCCAATGACACGGCCCCGTCCGTGGACAGCGCGGTGGCCGGCCTCATCGGCGGCGTCTCCGGTCTGAACAACCACTACCAGCTGCACAACTACACCGAGGCGCCCAACGCGAACGCGCCGAAGGCGGGCAGCGGCCCGGCCGGCGGCTACACCGCGCAGGAGCTGCGCTCCGCGTACGGCGTGGACAAGCTCAACAGCGCCGGCACCACCGGCGCCGGCCAGACCGTGGCCATGCTGGAGTTCTCGCACTTCAGCCAGACCAACATCAGCAAGTACGACCAGCAGTACGGCACCGGCTCGCCGACCCCGACCGTGGTCAAGGTCAGCGGCGGCGACGACGACACCGCCGGCGACGGCACCGTCGAGGTCGAGCTGGACATCGAGGTCGCGCACGCGGTCGCGCCCAAGGCCAATGTCGCGGTCTACGAGGCCCCGAACAGCGACCAGGGCGAGATCGACATGTGGAACAAGTTCATCACCGACAACGTGTCGGTGGTGTCCTCCAGCTGGGGCGCGTGCGAGCTCGACGACACGGCGTCCACCGAGACGGCCGTGGACAACGTGGCCAAGCAGGGCGCGGCCCAGGGCCAGACCTTCCTGTCGGCGGCCGGCGACTCCGGCGCCTACGACTGCTACCGCCACAGCGGCACGCAGTCGCCCAACGCCAACAACCTCGCGGTCGACTTCCCCGGCTCCGACCCGTACGTGGTCAGCGTCGGCGGCACCGTGCTGACCGAGGGCAGCGGCGGCAGCTACAGCTCCGAGACCGTGTGGAACGAGGGCACGGCCACCAAGTGGGCCGGCGGCGGCGGCGTGTCCAGCAAGTTCGCCCGCCCGTCCTGGCAGACCGGCCCCGGCGTGAGCACCAGCTCGCTGCGCCAGGTCCCGGACGTCTCGGCCGTCGCGTCGGACTACTCGATCTACACCGGTGGCCAGTGGGGCACCGTCGGCGGCACCAGCGCGGCCACCCCGCTGTGGGCGTCCGTGCTGACGCTGGCCAACCAGCAGGCGGCCGCGGCCGGCAAGGCCCGCGTCGGCCAGGTCCAGTCCACGCTGTACCAGCTGGGCTCGTCCAGCAGCTACGGCACGCTGTTCCACGACATCACCACCGGCGACAACCTGCACTACAAGGCGGTGGCCAACTACGACGAGGCCAGCGGCTGGGGTACGCCCAAGGCCGACGCCCTGGTGCCGAACCTGTCCGGCGGCGGCACCACGCAGCCGGGCGCCCCGTCGGTGACCAACCCTGGCAACCAGTCCAACCTGGTCGGTGACACCGTCAACATCACCGCCCACGCGACCGGCGGCACCTCGCCGTACACCTGGTCGGCCACGGGCCTGCCCACCGGCACGTCCATCGCCTCGGGCACCGGCGTGATCAGCGGCAAGACCACCACGGCCGGCACATACAACGTGACCGTCACGGCGACCGACTCCGCCAACAAGGCCGGCAGCGCCTCCTTCACGTGGACCGTCGGCACCACCGGCGGCAACTGCTCCGGCCAGAAGCTCGGCAACCCGGGCTTCGAGACCGGCAGCGCCTCCCCGTGGAGCACCTCCTCGGGCGTGGTCAGCAACGCCTCAGCCGGCGAGGCCGCGCACGGCGGCAGCTACCTGGCCTGGATGGACGGCTACGGCTCGACCCACACCGACACGCTGACCCAGTCGGTGACCATCCCGGCCGGCTGCCACGCGACCCTGTCGTTCTGGCTGCACATCGACACGGCCGAGACGACCGCGTCGACCGCGTACGACAAGCTGACCGTCAAGGCCGGCTCGACCACGCTGGCGACGTACTCCAACCTCAACAAGGCCAGTGGCTACGCGCAGAAGACGTTCGACGTCTCGGCGCTGGCCGGCCAGACGGTGACGATCTCGTTCACCGGCGTTGAGGACTCGGGCCTGCAGACCTCGTTCGTCATCGACGACACGGCTGTGAACCTGAGCTGACGCACCGATCCACGGAGCGGGCCATCCCTCAGGGGTGGCCCGCTCCGGCTTTCCGGAGCTTGGCCCGCAACGCCTTGCGCGCCACCGGACCCAGGTCGTCGACGACCTCGACCAGGATGGCCAGCCGGTCCAGCGTGGCCAGCGCGGCCTCGGCCCCGGCCGGGTCGACGCCCTCGAACAGCTCCAGGCCGATGAAGCCGGCGCACAGCGCCTCGGCCAGCCCGGCGATGTCGAGCAGGTCGGCCACCGGCGAGCCGATCAGCAGCCGGTCCAGCGTGGCGCGGATCGGCGCCACCCACAGCCGCAGCGCGGCCGCGGTCGCCTCGGCCAGCTCCGGGTCGCCCTGCGAGCCGGCCATCATCTGGGCCAGCACCTGCACGTTGCCGCGCGCCCGTTCCTCGGCGTGCAGCTCACGGCCGGCCGCGAGCAGGTCGCGCAGGCCGTCCACGCCTGCCAGGCGCTGCTCGAACTGGTCCAGCCGGTCCCGCGTGGCCGCCAGGCAGGCGGCCTTGAGCAGGTCGTTGACGCTGCCGAAGTGGTAGAAGACCAGCGCCTGGTTCACGCCCGCGGTGGCCGCGATGGTGCGCGCGGACGTGCCGGCGATGCCGTGCTGCCGGATCGTCTCGATCGCGCCGTCGATCAGGCGCTGTCGCGTTTCGGCCATGGGATCACGGTATGGGACGGCGCGCGCACAGGTACGGGCGGGCGAGCACGAGGGCCACGATCGTCACCGCGAGGCCGAGGTAGGCCGGCGCGAGATGGCCCAGGTCGGTGTAGCCGATCTCGCCGTGCACGGTCAGCGCGCAGCCGAAGCCGCTGATCGCCGCCAGCACGAGCGTCCACCACACCCAGGACTCGCCGCGCCGCCATCCCCACGCGCTCAGCGCCGCGATGCCGATGCCGGCCGACATTAGCGCGCCGCCGAAGCCCGCGCGGTCGTGGGCGATGAAGGACAACAGTCGGGGATTGGCCGCTTGCAGCACCTCCGTGGTCGTGTGCAGATAGGTCAGGTCCGACGGCACGAACACCGTCGTGAGGCCGATGACGGACACCACCGCGCCCCCGACGACGATGCCCAGCCCGGTGACCACCAACAGCAGCTGCCCGATGAGGGCATGCCGCCACTGGCGTCGCGGGCCGTCCGGCAGCGGACGCCGTTGCCCGCCCGCTCGCTGCCGGGTGGCGAGCAGGAAGAACGGGAACAGCGCCAACGTGGCCACGAGGTGCAGCACGTCGACGAAGCCGGTGCCGACGAAGTAGAAGAACGTCGGGAAGCCGACCCAGCCGGAAACCAGCAGTGCCTCGCGGGCCCAGGGCCACCCGCGGCGGATGCCGCCCGCCGACAGTCCGACGTACAGCACCCCCAGGGCTATCATCGAACCGGCCAGCGAAATTCGGTCGTGCTGAAGGAAATGCCCCAGGTGCTGGCCGATCGTGGTGACGCCCAGGTAGTCCCGATCGTACCAGAGCAGCACCGGGCCGAGCGTGATCGCGACGGCCGCCAGGCCCGCGACGATCATGCCGATGCCGAGGAAAAGGCCCCACAGCCAAGAGAATCCGCGCCTTCCGCCGACCGGGCCGGCGGCGTCGATCACGCGCGCGAACCAGCCCGGTCCCTCGCGGATCAGCAGGTCGGGGGTGGCAAAGACCACTGTGGACGGTTCCGCAAGCGCTTGCACCGCCTCCTGTACCGACCGGGGGTGGACGTAGTCGTCGGTGACGACCGCGTCGACAAGTGCGACCAAGGCGGCTTTCGTGTCAGGGTCGGAAGTTCGGGCCACAACCGGGATCCGCCGCCCGGCCACGGCGTCCCGCACCAGGCCCACGTCGGCCGACGACACCGGCCCGATCTCGATCAGTCCGGCGCCGAGCAAGGGCAAGGCCCGCACCGCATGGCGGGCCACCGCGGGCGGAACCACGGCCCCGAGCCGCACCCGCACGTCGACGCCGGCGATCTGCCCGGCGAGACGGCGCGGGGCATGACGGTGGCCGAGTCCACATGCGACAATCCGCCCGCCGCCGGGCAGCGAACCGACCGTGGCCAACACCTTGAGGGCGGCCAGCTGCGACCGCCGCTCGCCGAGCAGGGCGGCCGCGATGCCTCGCAGCGGATGGTAGGTCCAGTCAGGCATTGAGGGTCCAACCGAGCACCGGATCCATCGCGCGCAAGGTCGCGGCGGCCGGTGTCAACCGCGCGGCGATGTCCCGTGCCCGCACGGCCGGCGGCCAACTCCACTGGCTGACGGCGCTGAGCCGCGCCGATTTTCGGACGATCGCCTGCGTGCGGCGTAGTCGCAGACGGTCGTAGCCGGCCAGTCCCACGGCGGCGAGCGTGACGGCATCCTCCAGTGCCTGGCAGGCGCCCTGCCCGAGGCTGGGAGTCATGGCGTGGGCGGCGTCGCCGAGAAGGGCGACGCGACCGTCCGCATAGGACCGCAGCGGCGGCAGGTCGTAGAGATCCCGGCGCACGACGGCGGTCGTGGCGGCGAGCAGGCGGGGGATCGGCTCGGGCCAGTCGCCGAAGCGTTCCCGCAGCTCGTCGAGCCCCCGTCGACCGTAAGGCGCGGTCCGGCCGGTTGCGAAGCAGTAGAACCGGCCGCCGGTCATGGCGGTGAACCCGAATCGTTCGCCGGCGCCCCAGGTCACTGCGCCCTCGGCCGGCGGATCGTCGAGCGGCTCGGTGACGGCCCGCCAGCTCGTACTGCCGGTGTAGCGCGGCACCGGGGCGGCCGGCCAGCACAGCCGTCGGACGGTGCTGTGCAGGCCGTCGGCCCCGACGACCAGGTCGAAGCCCTCGGTCTGAACCATGTCGGTCAGCGCGGTGTTCGGCCTCAGCGCGGAGGCCGGCAGCGCGTCGAGGAGCGTGGTGTGCAGGTCGGCGCGGTGCACGACGATCAGCGGCCAGCCGTGGCGGCGCTCGATCTCGGCGTTGTCGGTCCGGCTGAGCCAGCGGCCCGACCGGTCGCGCACGCCGCCGCCGCGTTCGACCGCGCCCAGTTCGCGCACCCGGTCGGCTAGTCCGAGTGCGTCGAGGGCCCGCATGGCGTTGGGCCACAAGGACAGGCCCGCGCCGAGCTCGCCGAACTGCGGCTCCCGTTCCCACACCTGCACCGACCAGCCCCGCCGGTGCAGGGCCACCGCGGCGGCCAGGCCGCCGATGCCGCCCCCGACCACAAGCGCTCTCATGACCAACCCCCCCGTTTTGAGCAAGTGCTCAAAACGGTAGCCGACCTTGAGCGATCGCTCAACCCGTTAGCCGGTGAACCAGCCGGGCGCGTCCAGCCGGAAGAAGTTGCCCGGGGTCATCGCGCGCAGGCCGGCCTCCATGTCGCGGAGCCGTTGCGCGCCGAGCGCTGCTGCCCATTCGGTCCGCAGCTCCTCGAAGATCTGGGCCGACCGGACCAGTGCGTCGACGCCACGTGTGGTGAGGCGGACGACCTTGCGTCGCGCGTCGTGGCTGTCGTCGACGCGTTCCACGTAGCCGAGCGCCTCCAGTCGGTCCGCGGTCTTGCCGGCGGCCTGCTTGGACACGCCGAGGCGTCGGCCCAGCTCGCTGGCGGTGGCGCCGGCGCGGCCGATGGCCTGCAAGGCGAAGCCGTGGGCCGGGCGCAGATCCGGGTGCCCCTGCGCGGCCAGCTCGGCGTGCAGGCGGTCGATGAGCGTGCGGAAGCCGGCGAACAGCAGCAGGGGGAGCGCGAAGCCGGGCTCGTCCCCGGTCGGGTCACCCATTGCGAAACTCGACAACCTGGTTTACCTTTTCGACAACCACGTTGACCATCCTAGTCCCGCTGGAGGAGATCTTGTTCGTCGACCACACCCTGGACACCGCGCCCGCTGCGGCCAGGAGACCGCTCAAGGCCACCGTCGACAAGCTCGGCTACCTGCCCGCCCCGGTGGCCCGGTTGGCGGCGTCGCCGCAGCTGCTCGACGGTTTTCTCAAACTCAGTGCCATGTTCGAGACCACTTCCCTGGAGCCGGTCGCCCGCGAGGTGGTGATCATGACGGTGGCCGTGCGCAACGGCTGCCACGTCTGCGTCGCCATGCACACGGCCATGCTCGGCGGCATCGGGGCCGACGCCGAGCTGGTGGCGGCGCTGCGCGAGCAGCGGCCGCTGCCCGATGCGAAGCTGGAAGCCCTGCGCGCCTTCACCATCGAGGTCATGGCCGCCGCCGGCGGCGTGGACGACGTGGTGCTCAAGGAGTTCCTCGAACACGGCTACACCACGCAGCAGGCGCTGGAGGTGGTGCTGGGCATCGGCGCCTACACCCTGTCCACCTTCGCCAACCGCATGACCAAGGCGCCGCTGGACTATCAGCTCGCGGCGTTCGCCTGATCGTGCTGCCACTGGACGTCCTGCCGGTCCGTCTCCTCACGCAGGATCGCCGCGTCGAGGAAGCGTTCCGGGATCGCGAAGGCGTCCACCAGGGTGCGGGCGTGGGGCCGCAGCTCGGCGCACAGCGCGTTGACCGCACCGTTCACCGCCTTGCCGCGACCGCTCGTGAGCCGGCCGTGCGCGAGGAACCACGCCAGGTCCTCGTTGACGAGGTGCAGGGCGTACAGCGTGCACACCCGGTCGAGCAGGTGCTTGACCTCCGGGTCGGCGCACCCCTCGACGGCGTCCGCAAACGCTTGTAGGACAACGCGTTCGGTGTGCACGCGGCCGGCGCGCAGCACATGGTCCTGCGCGCTGTTGAACACCTCGAACGGATCCGCGGCGCCGCTGGCCGCCTGTCGGAGCCGGCGGGCCAGCCCGGCCACCACGTGCGCCTCACGGTCCTCGAACGCCCGCAGCTGCCAGCCGCGGTCGTGCAGGACATCGGGGTCGTCCCGGCCGGGGCTGAGGCTGGGCAGGCGTTCGGTCACCAGGCCGACGAACTGCTCGGCGACGAAGCGGGCCAGCCCCAGCGTGCCGAGCTCCTCGAACTGGCTGCGGTAGTTGGTGAGCAGTCCCTTGGCCACCAGCTGGAGCAGCACCGTGTTGTCGCCCTCGAACGTGGTGAACACGTCCGTGTCGGCCTTCAGTGTGGTCAGCAGGTTCTCGGCCAGGTAGCCGGCCCCGCCGCAGGCTTCGCGGCAGGTCTGGATCGCGGCGGTGGCGTGCCAGGTGGACAGTGCCTTGATGCCGGCGGCGTGGGATTCGAGCTCACGCTGCCGGCGCTCGTCCGGTTCGGTCGTGCTCTGGATGTCGTGCAGCGCCTGGGTGAGACTGTCCTGGGCGAAGTGCAGCGCATAGGAGGTGGCCAGGGCCGGGAGCAGCTTTCGTTGGTGCGCCTGGTAATCCAGCAGCACGACCTCGCGCTGGTCGTCCGGGCGGTTGAACTGGCGGCGGGTGTCGGCGTAGCGGACGGCGACGGTGAGCGCGCGTTTGGCCGCGCTGCCGGCGCTGCCCGCCACGCTGATCCGGCCCCGGATCAGCGTGCCCAGCATGGTGAAGAAGCGCTTGTTGTCGCTCTCGATCGGGCTGCGGTAGGCCCCGTCCGCGTCGACCTGCCCGTAGTGGTCGAGCAGGTTGTCCCGCGGCACGCGGACCTCGGTGAACGTCAGTCGTCCGTTGTCGACGCCGTTGAGGCCGCCCTTGCGTCCACAGTCACCAATGGACACACCGGGCATAGGATTGCCCTCAGCGTCACGGATCGGCACCACGAAGGCGTGCACGCCGCGACCGCGGCCGTCGGTGATCAGCTGTGCGAACACCACCGCCGCGCGGCCGTCCCGCGCCGCGTTGCCGATGTAGTCCTTGCGAGCGGACTGGTGTGGCGTGTGGATGACGAACTCGCCGCCGTCGAAGGTGGCGGTCGTGCGCAGGTGCTGCACATCCGAGCCGTGGCCGGTCTCGGTCATGGCGAAGCAGCCCGGCAGCGTCAGATCGATGATGTCGGGCAGGTAGCGCTCGTGGTGCCGGCGCGTGCCGAGCAGCTGTACGGCCCCGCCGAACAGCCCCCACTGCACGCCGGCCTTCACCATCAGCGACAGGTCGCCGAAGCCCAGTGTCTCGAACGCCACCACCGAGCCGCCGATGTCGCCACCGCCACCGTACTCGCGGTCGAAGCCCAGCTTCGGGCCGTCGGTCTTGGCCAGGGCATGCAGCTGCTCGAACACCAGCGCGCGGTGTTCTTCCGTGCTCAGGCCGCTGGTGTCGCGGTACTCGACGCCGGCCAGCTGCTCCCGGACCGTGCGCCGCAGCGCGGCCCACCGCCCGTCGAGGATCTCGGTGATCGCACTCGGCTCCACGGGCCGAGCCTAACCAGCGTCGGCATTTCGTGCAGGATCACCGGCGGCGGGCCCAGGACAGCTGGGCCTTGCCCTTCCAGTACAGCTCGCGCAGGGCCATCACCGGTGGGTGCTGTTCGCTGAACCCGCGCAGCAGCCGCCGCACCTGCTCGGTCGGCGTGTCGCGGTCCGGGTTGTTCCGCATGCGCGCGACGAGGTCCGCGAGGGCGGCGACCGCCGTGTCCAGCAACTCGGCGTCGGTCGGCGCGGCCGGCGATGCCGTCGTGATGGCCGGCAGCAGGTCGTCGAGATCTCCGATGACGTCGTAGCCCGCGCGCTCGATCGCCGTGACAACCTGCTCGGCGCGATCCCGCACCCACGGCAGCTCCGAGGCCGGCAGTGCGACCTTTCCGTTGCCGTGAGCGGCAAGGATCTTGTGCGCGAGATAGTCCTTGATCACGGCGTCGTACTGCGGCCAGCCGACCCTGCGCTCCACCGCGACGTTGACCCGCCGCAGCAGCTCGGTTTCCGGCGTGCCGAGCGAGTGGTTGTCGTGATCATCCGGATTGGCGAAGCGATCCGGGTCGACATCCAGCATCGAAGCGTATCGATGCCACAGGCCGGGTCCCCTGGCCGGCACCGTCACGACATGCACCCGCTGCGGCGGCAGGTTTCGACCCCACTTGGCCAGCACGCGGGGGAGATCCTGGTAACTCCAGAACAGCTCGTGCAGCGCATGCCCGCCGTCGCCGCGGATCGCCGCGAGGAACTCGTCGTAGCGCTCGGTGCGGCGGTTGCGGGTGTTCTCCTGCCACATCGAGGGAATCTGGCGGGCCAGGTCACGGGCGGTGCAGACCACGTGCACCTCGGCGAAGTCCAGGCTGCGTAACGCCCGGTCGGCCTGTCTCTCGGTGGCCGTGGCCAGCAGCTCGCTGGAGATGACGGAATCCCCCGGCCAGGCCCGGACATGGGCCACCAGGCGGTTCCAGGCCTGGTCGGTCAGCGGCGTGATCCAGTCGGGATAGCGCTCCCGTTGCAGGTCGACGGCGGCGTGGAAGTGTGCCGCGTGGACGTAGCCGGGGAAGAGCAGACCCTGTTCGGCGGCGGTTTCCCTGTTGTGCCAGAGCATGTTCTGCAGGTGGGTGGTGCCGGTCTTGGGCAGGCCGACGTGCAGGTGCACGCGTGGGGTCATGGCCGCGCAGCGTAGTTGCCCAATGACAACTTTCCCTGTCGGTGTGCTGGCAGTTCTCTACGATTCGCCTAAGAAACCGTGACCCCGTCGGAAGGCGTGGCTACGGTGGCCGGCATGCGACTGGCCCATGGCGCGACGATCTGGTTCACCGGACTGTCCGGAGCCGGCAAATCCACCATCGCGCGGGCGGTCGAGTCCCTTGTGGACGGTCCCGCCGAGGTGCTCGACGGGGACGAGCTGCGCGCCACCGTCTCCAGTGAGCTGGGCTTCTCGGCGCAGGACCGCGACCGGCACGTCTGCCGCGTCGGCTACATCGCGGAGTTGCTGGCCCGCAACGGAGTTGTCGCGCTGGTGCCGGTGATCGCGCCCTACGCCCGGGCACGGGAGTGCGTGCGCCGCCGGCACGTGGACCGGGGCTCCACCTATCTGGAGGTTCATGTCGCCACGCCGCTGGCCGAGTGCGCCCGTCGGGACCCGAAAGGGCTGTACGACCGCGCATCCCGGGGCGAGCTGCACGGGCTGACCGGTGTGGACGATCCGTACGAGGCGCCGTCCGCACCCGATCTGCGGCTGGACACGACCGGCATGGACGTGCCGACCGCCGCCGACCGGGTCGTGCGGCTGCTGGCCGACCGCGGCCTGCTGCCGTGACGCTGCTGCCGTGACTACGCAGAACTGCGTATTTGCGACGAACGGCCCGCTGGCCAGGATGTCGCCATGTCACGCAACTGGGCCAAGGCGCTGGCGGCTGCGTTCGCCATGGCCGTCGCGCTGCTGGTCGCGCCGGCCGCGCACGCCGGCAACGGCTACTTCACCAGCCAGGACCTGACCGCCTCGATCGGCGCGCCGGTCGGCGGCGACCAACCGGTCGGCTGGTCCACACCATGGGACCAGCAACGGCACGTCGCCTACGTCGACTACCAGGACTCCTCGCTGACCGTGGCCAGCTCGGCGCCCGGCGGGGCGTGGACGTGGACCACCGCCGCGACGCACGCCTATCCCAGCTTCCTGAGCGCCTACTCGTACTCGTGGGACCACAGCTCGCACATCGTGTACAGCGACGGCGTCACCTTCCACCTCATAGAACTGTGGTCCAGCGAGAACTCGCCGACGTGGCAGAAGGTCGACCTGACCGCCACCTACGGCGGCCCGACAGTCAGCTTCGATCCGCACGGCTACGAGCAGGACGGCCAGCAGCACATCGTCTTCGAGAGCTTCGACGACAACAGCGGCGAACTCTGGGAGGCCGTGTTCAAGCCCGGCATCGGCTGGCGGATGGCCAACCTCACCACGCAGAGCGGCATCCACATCACGTACACCCTCGGCTGGGCCTTGACGGCCACATCGCTCGGGCTCGACGGCGAGGCCATCGGCTATCTCGGCCAGGACGGCTATCCGCACATGCTCACCGGGCTGCGCGGCCGGTGGCTGGACCAGCGGGTGGGGGTGCCGGCGCACAACACGTACTACAACCTGAACTCCGGGGCGTTCCTGCGGGACGGACACACCCAGCGCTACGCGCTGCGCTACCTGAGCGCCGACGACGACGTGCACGAGGCCGCCTGGACCTCGGCCGGCTGGACCGACACCAACGTCACGGCCGTGACCGGTTCGCGCGGAATCGCCACCCCGCATCTGGCCAACGACATGTACCTGTGGAACGCCGACGGCAGCGAGCACATGTTCGCCACCGACCGCGACACCCTGGCCGTGCACGAGTTCGTCCGCACCCGCGACGGCCACTGGTACTTCTGGACCGACACCGGCCCCGTGCACAACGACCTCGGCTGGGCCGCCGCCTTCGCCGCCCCCGACGACTCCGTGCACGGCACCGAGACCGAGTTCTATGTCTACTACGACGACAACCGGCACCTGATCGTGTCCGATCTGACCGTGCCGTACCAGGCCTGAGGAGCTTTGTCTTGCGACGCCATTGGGTGTTGTCGCTCGTGCTGGCGGTCGGGGCGGCGTTGGTCGCCGCCCCGACCGCGCAGGCCGGCGACGGGTTCTTCACCAGCCAGGACCTGACCGGGGCCATCGCCGCCCCCATCGGGCGCACCGAGCCGTCCGGTTGGTCCACGCCGTGGGACCTGAAGCGGCACTTCGCCTACGTCAGCGAGGACCGGCAGCTGATCGTGGCCAGCGCCGGCCCCGACGGAGCCTGGTCGTGGACCGTCGCCACCACCAACGGCGGGTACATCTTCGGTTATCTGGCCACGTATTCCTACGCGTGGGACCACAGCTCGCACATCGTGTACACCAACGCCTCGACCAGCCACCTGATGGAGACGTGGTCCAGCGAGGCCTCGCCGCGGTGGCAGACCGTCGACCTCACCGAGACCTATCACGGGCCGAAGGCCAAAGTCAGTCCGCGCGGCTACGAGCAGGACGGCCAGCAGCACCTGTTCTTCAAGGAATACGACGCCGGCGCCATCTGGGAGGCCACCTTCGTGCCCGGCACGGGCTGGGGCTTCACCAACCTGACCTCGCGGGCCGGGATTCCCCCGAACTCCAGGCTCAGCTCGAACCTGGCCGGATCCCCGCTCGGCGCGGACGGCGAGGCCGTCGGCTACATCGGCGCCGACGGGTATCCGCATGTCCTGGCCGGGCAGCACGGCCGGTGGATCGACCAGCGGGTCGGGGTGCCGGGCGCCATGGAGTTCTCGGCCGTGAACTCCATGGCGTTGCTGCGGGACGGGCATTCCGTGCGCTACGTCCTCCAGTACTCCACCGGCGACTTCCACCTGCACGAGGCGGCGTGGGAGGGCGGCCGGTGGACCGACACCGACATCGCCGCCGCGCTGCCCCAGCTCGATCCGAACCGGGCGCCCGACACCAACAACGGCTCGTACCTGTGGAACGCCGACGGCAGCGAGCACATGTTCACCACCGACGCCGACGGCGCGGCCCGGGAGTACGTGCGGACCCGGGACGGCGCCTGGGTCGCCTGGCGGGACACCGAGGCGGTGCCCGACGGCGCCGACTGGGTGGCGGCGTTCACCGCGCCGGACGACACCGTGCACGGCACGGAGACCGAGTTCTTCGTCTACTACACCTCCGATCGGCACGTGATCGTCGCCGATCTGACCGCGCCCTACCAGGCCTGAGGAGCCTTCTCTTGCGACGCCATTGGGTGTTGTCCCTCGTGCTGGCGGTCGGGGCGGCGTTGGTCGCCGCCCCCGCCGCGCACGCCGGCGACGGATGCTTCACCAACCAGGACCTGACCGCTTCGATCGGCGCGCCGCTGGGCAACATGCAGCCGGCCGGCTGGAGCACGCCGTGGGATCTCCAGCGGCACTTCGCCTACTACACGGCCGACAGCCGCCTCGTTGTCGCCTCCGCCGCCCCCGGCGGGGCCTGGACGTGGACCACCCTCCTCAAGGGGGAGCCGGTGTACGGCTTCCTCGGCGTGTACTCGTACTCGTGGGACCACAGCTCGCGCATCGTCTACGCCGACGGCGTCAACCACCACCTGATGGAGATGTGGTCCAGCGACACCTCCCCGGCGTGGCAGAAGATCGACCTCACCGCGACCCACAACGGCCCGCTGGTCGACGGCGGCCCGCACGGTTACGAGCAGGACGGCCAGCAGCACATCGTCTTCATGGACGGGCACGGCAACAACACCATCTGGGAGGCGGTGTTCGTGCCCGGCGCGGACTGGACCTTCACCAACCTGACCACCCTGACCGGGGTCAACCCGCGCAACAACTACGGGTCGTACCTCACCGCCCAGCCGTTGCAGTCCGACGGCGAGGCCATCGGCTACATCGGCGCGGACGACTACCCGCACGTGCTGATCGGGCAGCGCGGCCGCTGGCTGGACCAGCGGGTCGGGGTGCCGGCCGACAAGCAGTACTACAACGTGAACTCGATGGCCTTCCTGCGCGGCGGGCACGTCCAGCGCTATGCCTTCCGCTACGAGACCAGCGACCGCCACCTGCACGAGGCGGCGTGGGAAGCCGGTCGGTGGACCGACACCGACGTCACCGTGGTCACCGGGTCGACCGACCCGAACGGCCAGCCCCGTTCGGGCGACGACGAGTACCTGTGGAACGCGGACGGCAGCGAGCACATGTTCACCACCGGCTCCGACGGCGCCGTGCTGGAGTACGTGCGCACGCGCGACGGCCGCTGGTTCCTGTGGCGGGACACCGGCCCGATCGTCGACGGTCCCGCCTGGGTCGCCGGATTCGCCGCGCCGGACGACGCCGCGCACGGCACCGAGACCGAGTTCTACGTCTACTACACCTCCGATCGGCACGTGATCATTTCCGACCTGACCGGGCCGTACCAGACCTGATGCTCACCCCGCTCCCCGGGAACAACTCGCGGGGAGCGGGGTGTTGCTCGTTGTATGGCGACGAGCAAGCAGGTCCTGATCCCGAACGAGCAGCACCCGATCACGGTGACGGCCCAGGGTGAGCATGTGGTGGCCACGGTCGGCGGCCGGGTCATCGCGGACACGCGGGAGGCGCTGACGCTGCAGGAGAGCACCTATCCGGCGGTCCGGTACATCCCGCGCAAGGACGTGGACTTCACGCTGTTGGAGCGGTCCGAGCACGAGACGTACTGCCCGTACAAGGGCGACGCCTCCTACTTCAGCATCCGCGCGGGGGAGACCTCGGCGGACAACTCGGTGTGGACGTACGAGTCTCCTTTCGACGCGGTGGCGGAGATCAAGGAGTACGTGGCGTTCTACCCGAACGTGGTGGACGTGCAGGTCCGCGAGGACTAGAGCCCTTCGACCGTGCCGCCGCCGTACGGGGTGCGGGCGCCGACGAGCCGGTCACCGACGGCGATCCCGCCCCAGAAACCGCGGGGCAGGGTCACGTCGGTGACGGGCCGCACGGCCAGCGGCTGACCCAGCTCCTCGGTCCGCCGCCGCACGTCGGCGTCGACGCCGTCCTCGATCACTACCGGGGCGCCGGCTTCGTAACCGGTGCTGTGGAACATCGGCCTGCCCACGGCGTCGGCGATGTCGATGCCCAGGCCGAGCACGGCGTGCAGGCACTGCACGGTGGCGCCGTGCATGCCGGATCCGACGCTGCTGGACGCCAGCACCGGCACGCCGTCGCGTAACACGATCGCCGGGTTGGCCGGCGAGGGTAAGTGCTGGCCGGGGCCGAGCCTGGCCAGCGCGCGCTGTTGGAACGAGGCGGAGTCGGGGATGGAGACGCCGCCGGCGAACAGACCGGTGGTGCCCCACAGAGTGGTGTTGATGGAGTGGCTCGCGGCGGCGACCGCCCCGTGCGTGTCCACGGCCAGCACGAAATCCGAGTGGCTGCCCGGAGGCCCGGGCTGCCGTGTGATCCCGATGAGGTCCCGCAGCGCGACCGGGTCGGCGAGCGGGTCGCCGATGCCTTCGGCTCGGCGTAATGCGTCCACCAGCGTCGCTCCGCCGCGATTCGGGCCGCCGGCGGCGTGCACCTGGGTACCGTGGAAGTCCGCGACGACCGGCGCGGCCCACACCGGCTCGTAAGCGGCGAGATCGGCCAGCGTGGCCTTGCCGCCGGCCCCGCGCACGACGTCGACGAACTCCCGCGCCCACGGCCCGTGATACATCCATTCCGCGCCCTCGGCGGCGACGGCCCGCAGCGTGCGGGCCAGTTCCGGTTGCCGGAACTCTTCGCCTTCCACTGCCCGGAACCCGGCCGGCAGCACGTCCTTGCGTAACTCGAACTGCTTTGCCCGTCCCAGTCCGACCGGGAATCCCCGCTCGGCCACGAAGATCGCCGGTTGGAACAGGTCGCCCCACGGCATCCGACCGTGTCTTCGGTGGGCGGCCTGCAAGCCGGCCATGAAGCCCGGCACCAGCGCGGTGCGACCGCTCGCGTGCGGTTGTCGCGGGATGCTGGTCGGGTCGTCCTCCTCGGCTGGGGGCGCGAAGCCGGCCGTCAGCGATTCCGTTGCCCCGTCGAGGAAGTGCGTCAGCGTGAACACGCCCGCGTAGCTCACCCAGGCTCCGGCCGCGAGCGCGATCTGGGTCAGGGCCGTCGTGATGACGGCGTCTACCGCGCTGCCGCCCGCCGCGAGCACCTGCCGGCCCGCGAGCTGAGCGAACGGCCCCGTCGAGCCCACCAGCATCGCCCGCTCGCCCTCGGCCGACCTGCTCGCGGAGTCCGATCGGGACGCACCCAGCAGCAGGTAGCGGCGCACCTCGTCGGCGTCCCATGTGGTCGGGTCCATGGCCGCTCCCTTCGCATCTGTGCAGTACTTATCAAAGCGTAAGTTCGGTGACTTGTGCAAGTCGCTCTGGTAAGACCGAGGCATGGGCGTGCTGAAGGTGCGGTTGGGTGTCGGGCTCGGGCCGGGCGGCGGCGCCGCCGAGTTCCCCGGGATCGTCGACGAGTTGGAGGCGGCCGGCGTCGATTCGCTGTGGCTGTCCGAGGTCGTCTACGGCGCCAACGTCGAGCCGTTGATCGGCATGACGCATGCCTTGGCCCGCACCAGCAAGCTCAAGGTCGGCACCGGCGTCTCCGTCCTGCCCGGGCGCAACCCCGTGCTGGTGGCCAAGCAGCTCGCCACGCTCGCCGGGCTCGCCCCGAAGCGTGTGCTGCCCGTGTTCGGCCTACGCCCCGCCCGCCGCGACGAGTGGAATCTGTTTCCCGTCCCCACCGGCCGCCGCGCCGCCGTCTTCGACGAGTCCCTCCAGCTGCTCAAGCTCCTGCTGACGCAGGATTCCGTCAGCTTCGACGGCGAGTTCTTCCAGGTCGACGCCGTTTCCCTCGCCGATCGCCCCGCTCGCCCCCTCGACGTCTGGATCGGCGGCAGCTCCCCGGCCGCCCTGCGCCGCGTCGGCCGCCTCGCCGACGGTTGGCTCGGCAGCTTCGTCACCCCTTCGCAGGCCAAGCTCCATGTCGAGACCATCAAGGCCGCCGCCGCCGAGGCCGGCCGCTCCGTCGAGGAGGACCACTACGGCCTCTCCCTCGCCGTCGCTCCCCACGGCATCCCTCCCGAGCTCGCCCGCGCCGCCGCGGACCGCGCCCCCGGCGTCGACCCCGCCGATCTCGTCGCCGCCAGCTGGGACGACGCCCGCCGCCTCCTGGACCGCTACCTCGACGCCGGCCTCACCAAGTTCGTCCTCCGCCCCACCGGCCCCGTGGCGTGGTCCGACTTCATGCGCCACTTCTTGCCCCTGGCCGAGGCCCTCCACAACTAGGCCTTCCTCAAATCCCCAACCACCGCAACACTTCCTCCGTGTGCTCGCCCAGCGCCGGCACGGCCCCCATGGAAGCCTCCTGCCCGCGAACGGTGACCGGAGGAATCAACGCCTGAACCTCCCCGCCCGGTGTGGAGACGGTCCGCCACCGGTCGCGTTCCACCAGCTGGGGATGGGCGGCGAACTCGGCGACGGTGCGCTGCTGGGCGAAGGCGATGCGGGAGGCTTCCAGGCGGGCGATCAGGGCAGAGCCGGTCAGGCCGCCGAAGACGGAGTCGATGACGGCATCCAGCTCGGCGCGATGGGTCAACCGCGAGGAGTTGGACGAGAAACGGGCGTCGGTGGCGACGTGGGGGAGCAACAGGGTGGTGGAACAGAACTGCTGCCACTCCCGCTCGTTCTGGATGCCGAGCTGGATGACGGTGCCGTCGCCGGCGCGGTAGGCGCCGTAAGGGGCGATGGTGGCGTGGTGGACGCCGCTGCGGACGGGGGCGGCGCCGCCGTAAGTGGTGTAGTAGAGGGGAAAGCCCATCCACTCGCCGAGGGCCTCCAGCATGGAGACCTCGAAACTGCAGCCGCGGCCGGTGCGGGAGCGGTCGTACAGCGCGGTGAGGATGCCGCTGTAGGCGTACATGCCGGCGGCGATGTCGGCGGCGGCGATGCCGACCTTGGCGGGGGACTCGGGGGTGCCGGTGACGGAGATGAGCCCGGCCTCGCTCTGGATCAACAGGTCGTAGGCCTTGCGGTCACGGTAGGGGCCGTCGGAGCCGTAGCCGGAGATGTCGCAGGTGATCAAGCGGGGGTGCTGGGCGGCCAAGGAGTCGGAGCCGAAGCCGAGGCGGGCGGCGGCGCCGGGGGCGAGGTTCTGGACGAAGACGTCGGCCCGGGCGACGAGGGCGTGCAGGACATGGGCGTCCTCCTTGACGTCGAGCTCGACGCTCTCCTTGCCACGGTTGAGCCAGACGAAGTGGCTGGACTGCCCGTGCACGGTGCGGTCGTAACCACGGGCGAAGTCGCCTACGCCGGGGCGCTCGATCTTGATGACGCGGGCGCCGAGGTCGGCCAGCTGACGGGTGGCCAACGGCGCGGCGACGGCCTGCTCCAAGGCGACGACCAACAGTCCGGACAGCGGTCCTGGCATCGATACCTCCCTGCTCACGGCCATAATGGACCAGTGACGCGAATCCTGATCATCGGCGGCGGCATCGCGGGCGCCGCTGCGGCGCTGGCCGCGCACAAGGCGGACATCCGGGTGACGGTCTTCGAGGCGCATCCGGACAGCGGCGCGGACATCGGAGCGTTCCTCACGCTGGCCAGCAACGGCATGATCGCGCTGGCCCAGTTGGACGCGGCCGACGCGGTGGCCGAGGTGGGGTTCCCGCTGACGTCCATGCGCGTCACCTCGAACACGGGCGATGTGCTGGCGGTCACACCGATCGGCGAGCAGACCGACCCGCTCCGCCACTACCGCTGCATCGGACGGGCCGAACTGGGCATCGCCCTGCGCGCGGAGGCCGAGCGGCGTGGCATCGAGATCGTGCACGGCAAGCGACTCACGGGCGTCGACGACGGCACGGTGACGTTCGAGGACGGCAGCACGGCCACGGGTGACCTCGTTCTCGGGGCGGACGGCCTGAATTCCACGGTCCGCCACCACATCGCCCCGACCAGCCCCCGCTACG
This sequence comes from Kutzneria sp. NPDC051319, assembly GCF_040682195.1. Classification (NCBI taxonomy): domain Bacteria; kingdom Bacillati; phylum Actinomycetota; class Actinomycetes; order Pseudonocardiales; family Pseudonocardiaceae; genus Kutzneria; species Kutzneria sp. NPDC051319. The sequence continues at coordinate 73,302 of NZ_JBFBAM010000040.1, forward strand.
CCGGCCAGCGCGTCTTCTACGGCTACACGGCCGACGCGAAGCCCGATCACAAGCCGGGACGGATCGACATGATCCGCGGCAGCGGCACGGCCATGGGCTATGCGGTGTCACCGGAGGGGGAGACGAACTGGTTCTGCCGCGTGCCGGAGACGGAGCTGTCGGTCGAGGAGATCGCCGCCGGCTCTCCGGACCAGTGGCGGGAGGCCCTGCTGCCGTTAGTACGGTCGGATGCGACGCCGGCGGCGGACATCATCGCGGCCACGACCGACCGGCTGATGGTGACCAACGCGAAGGACCTGCCGGAGGGCATGCCCTGGCGAAAAGGCCGCATGCTGCTGATCGGGGACGCCGCGCACGCCGCCTCCCCGGCGACGGGCCAGGGGGCGTCGATGGCGCTGGAGGACGCCGTGGTGCTGGGCAAAGCGCTGCGCGACCTGGGTGTGACGGCTGAGGCCCTGGACGCCTACGAGGTCCTGCGCCGGCCCCGGGTCGAGCAGAACATCGCCACGAGCGCCCGGTTCACGGCGGGGCGGACGCCGTCGCAGACGCCGCCCCGGCAGCGGCCGACGCCGTCGCAGGACGAGGACCTCATGGCGCAGCTGGACTGGTCGCGGCCGATCTGAGGTACCGAATCTGATGTACCGGGGTGCCATGAGGTCTGCCCGAGCGTCCACCGCAGGTATCTGGGGCGCAGACGGGCAACACCTGTGAGCCGTGAAGGTCGGCCGCTACGATGGCCAGTCCTTTCACGGGTAAGGTCGAGCCACGGGTGCAGGAGAGGGAGTGCCGTTGTCAGTGGCACCGACGCGCTGCGAGACGTGTGGGAACGAGCTGCCGTCGCGGGGCGACGGACCGGGGCGTCCAGCCCGGTTCTGCTCGCGTGCCTGCCGGCAGCGGGCCTACCGCCTGCGCACCGGTGACCAGCCGGCCGAAGCCGAGCTCGGGAACGGCGCGGAGCCGCAGGCCACGTCCGCGCGGCGGCTGCCGGCCAGCCGGGACGCCTTCATCGGGCGGGTCCAGGAGCTGACCGACATCGGCGTGCTGCTGCGCCGCGCCCGCCTGGTGAGCCTGGTCGGCCCGGGCGGCGCCGGCAAGACGCGGCTGGCCGCCGAGTACGCGGCGCGGGCGGCGGCCACGTATCCGGACGGCGTGTGGATCGTCGAGCTGGCCCCGTTGACCACCGATCACCTGCTGGCCCAGACGATCGCGTCGGCGCTGGGCGTGCGGGAGCAGGCCGGCGAGGACCTCGTGGATACGGTTGTCCTTGCGCTGCAAGGGAAGCGTGTACTGCTCGTGATCGACAACTGCGAGCACCTCGTGGACGCGAGCGCGTCGCTGGCCGACGCCCTGCTGACCGGCTGCCCGCAGCTGCGCGTGCTGGTCACCAGCCGGGAATCCCTTGACCTGCCGGGGGAAGCGGTGCTGCGGGTGGGCCACCTGTCGCTGCCGCACGAGGTGGTCTCGTCGCGTTCGGACGCAGTGCAGCTGTTCGTGGAGCGGGCCCGGCTGCTCCGGCCCGACTTCGAGTTGACCGACGTGAACCGCCCGGTGGTGGCGGAGATCTGCATGCGCCTGGACGGCATGCCGCTGGCCATCGAGCTGGCCGCGCGCTGGGTGCGTGTGCTGTCGGTGGAGGAGATCCTCGCGCGCCTCGACGACCGGTTCGAGCTGCTGTCACGGGGCCCGCGCACGGCCGCGGCGCGGCACCGTGACCTGCGGGCGACCATCGAGTGGAGCTATGAGCTGCTCGACGACACCGAGCGGGAGGCCCTGCGCCGCCTGTCGGTGCTGTCCGGCGACTTCAGCCTGGACTCGGCCGGCGCGGTGTGCGGCACGAGCGCGCAGCGCACGCTCCGGCTGCTGGCCGACCTGGACGCGAAATCGCTGGTCGTGGCCGTGCCTGGGGTGATGCAGCGGTTCCGCCTGCTGGAGTCGATCCGGATGTTCGGGCGGGAGAAGCTGGCCGAGGCCGGTGAGGTCGACGAGATCCACGACCGTCTGGTCGGCTGGCTGTCCTCGATCAGCGAGTCGCACTACGTGGACCAGATGCTGACCACGGTGGACGACGACGGTCCGCGGGTCGACGACGAGCGCGACAACCTGTTGCCGGCCGTGGAATGGACGACCGCGCGCCGCGACGAGCGCCTGGCGGTGTTGGCGGCCGCGCTCGGCGGGGCCTGGCGGCGTCAGGGGCACACAGTCCAGATCCGCAAGCTGCTGGAGGCCGCGCTCACGATCACCGCGGCCGATAATCCGCACCGCATCCTGGCGCTGCTCGAACTGGGCTGGTTCAACATCGCCGCCGGCGACTTCGAACGGGCTCACGAGCTCGCGGCGGAGGCGAGGCGGCTGGAGGAACAGCGCGACCGGCCGATGGTGCTCGGCCGTAGCATGACGCTGCTGTCGCTGATTTACCAGGCACTGGACGACATGCCGAGCAGCACCCGGTGCGCCGAGCGCTGCGTGGAGTTGGTGCGCCCGCTGGGCCACCCGCTGGACACCGCGGTCGCCCTGCACAATCTGGGCTACGCCGCGATGGCCGGCGGCGATCTGGCGCGGGCGGCGGAGCTGATCGAGGAGAGCCTGCCGGTCTACCTGGAGCTCGCCGATCCCGTGAAGCAGATGGAAACCCTGCACTCGGCCGGCGCGATCGCGTTGGAGCGTGGCCGGATCGACCAGGCCGGCGACTACTTCCTGCGCAGCGTCGAGGCCTGCCCGGAGGCGCACGCGCCGTCCACGTATCCGTTGGAGGGCCTGGCGATCGTCGCGGCGCTGACCGGCGAGCCCAAGCGGGCCCTGCTGCTCGGCACGGCCGCGGCGGCGCAGCTGCGCAAGTGGCGGATGCGCCGGGAACCGTTCTGGCGTGGGCATGTCGACACCGCGATGGCCACCGCTCGGGCCGCGCTGGGCGCGCAGGCCGCGCGGGAGGCCACCGAGGCCGGCGAGCGGATGACCCTGGAGCAGGCGATCGCCTACTCGTTGCGGGCGCCGATCGTCGACGAGGACGACTCGCCGCTGTCGCAGCGCGAGTGCGACGTGGCGATGCTGACCGCGGAGGGCCTGACCAACCGGGAGATCGCGATCCGGCTGTCGATCTCCGAGCGGACCGTGGAGACGCACCTGCTGCACATCCGCACGAAGCTCGACCTGCGCACCCGCGCCCAGGTCGCGGCGTGGGCGGTGGAACAGGGCCGGGTTTCGTCACGGTCCTGAGCCCTGTGGGTTTCCCCGATGCCGGGGCCCGGCCGATGGTTGAAACTAAAACCATGGCTAGGGGAGAGAAGGTCGTCCGGGCGTTGTACCAGCAGCACGGGGCCGCGCTGATGGCGTACGCGAACCGGTTGACCGGGGGCCGCCAGGCCTGGGCCGACGACGTCGTCACGGAGACGCTCGTCCGCGCGGCCAAGGCCGGTGACCTGGGCAAGGACATTCAGGCACGGCTGTGGCTGTTCCGCACCGTGCAGGACGTGGTCGGCGAGGGCACCGACAGCGTGGTGCCGGTGGCGCAGCGCCGACAGCTCGCCGTCGCCGACGCGCTGTTCGCGCTGCCACCCCGGCACCGTGACGTTTTGGTCGCGCCCAAGCCCGGCGCCGCCGCCACCAAGGACGCCTTCGCCGCGCTGCACGCGTTCAGGAGCGCGCTGGCGGCCCGCGGCGTGACGAAATCAGGTCTCGACGATCTGCTTGCCGAGCGGCAGCAGTGACACCGGGATCAGCTTGAAGTTGGCCACCCCGAACGGGATGCCGATGACCGTGACGCAGAGCAGGAAGCCGGTGACCAGATGTCCGAGTGCCAGCCACCAGCCGGCAACCACCAGCCAGATGATGTTGCCGAGCACCGCCCCCGCACCCGCCGACGGCTTGTCGACCAGGGTGCACCCGAATGGCCACAGCGCGTAGCTCGCCATGCGGAACGACGCGATGCCGAACGGGATCGTGATGATCAGCACGCAGCAGATCACGCCGGCCACGGCGTAGCCCAGCGCCATCCAGAAGCCGGACAGCACCAGCCAGATCAGGTTCAGCAGGGTCTTCATGCCCCCATCCTGCCCGGGCGGCGCCACCGGTGGCGCCGCGACGGGCGAGGTCCAGGGTCATTTCAGGGTCGGCATCAGGGTGGCGGCCCCGACTGGTCAGTGCGCCAGCAGCTGATCGAGGAACGACCGGTAGCCGCGCAGCGCGAGGCGGAGATCCTCGGTCTCGGCGCTCGATCCCTCGCGCCACTTCTCCTCGAGCAGGTGCTTGCGCTGGCTGAACGCTGAGGCCAGCGACTGCATCAGCTCGGCGACCAGCACGTCGGCGTCCTGCACGGACCGCTTCGGGTCGTCGACGAAGCCGGCCTGCACCTCGTGCCAGCGACCGCGGAAGCGGGCCGCGTCGGCCTCGTCGAACAGCACGTCCGCCGCGGCCGGGCCGGTCTCGCCCTGGTCGGTCGTGCCCTGGTCGGTCCTGCGCTGGCCGGGCACCGGGGTCTCGTGCTTGGCCTTGTCCTGATTCGGCTCGCGCTGGTCGGTGAGCGTCGCGCCGGACTCGCGCCGGCCGGCCAGTCTGGTGTCGGCGGGCTTGGCCGTCTCGTCGATGGTGGTGACGCGGTTCTCGTCGTCGGCGAGCCGGTCGCCGGAGATCCGGTCCGAGTCGGTGCGAGTGGCCTTGTTCTTGTCGGTGTCCGCGCGGCCGGTGGCCATGCGGTCGGAGCCGCCACGGCTGGTTTCCGTACGGTCGGAGTCGACGCGATCGGTTTCGACACGGTCGGCGTCGGTGCGGTCCGAGTCCATCGGGTCCGTCCGCTCGCGGGGCGTGCCGGCGGTCGCCGGCGTGGCACCGGTGTTGGTCGAGTTGGCGATGTCGTCGGTCGTGGTGGGGTTCTTGTGCTGCTGCGGCATCACTTGCTCCGTTCCGTCGTGGCGTGGTCGAGGAGGTCCTCGACGAGCGTGCGGTAGTGGCGCATGGCGTTGCGCAGGTCCTCAGTGGACGGCGGGTCGTCGTCGCCGCGGCTGGAGATGTCGTGTGCGATGCGGTAGTTGCCCAGCACCTTGGAGTGCTCGACGGACAGGTCGGCGATCTGCTGCTCGGTGCCCTCGACCGGGTAGCCGCGGTCGCGCATGATCTGGCCCACCAGCTCGTCGGCCCGGCGGACCGCGCCGCGCGGCGAGTCCACGAACTGCTCCTGCGCCCACGCCCAGTCGCGCAGGTAGCCCTCGCGGCTCTCCTCGGTCAGCGGGCGCAGCTCGAACTTCTCGTGCCGGCGCTGGCGCTCCTCGAGCTCCTGCTCGGCGGTGCGGCGATCTCCCTTGTCCCGCACCAGATGGTCGTACTCGGGGCCGAATTTCGCTTGCAGCTGCCGGCGCTTGAGGTAGGGACGGGCCGCGAGCCCGGCCGCCAGCAGAACGACTACGACAACGACCACGATCACGATGGCTGTGGTCGACATGGGGTCCTCCTTCGTCGATGTGACCACCGACGATTGCCCGGTTCTCGCCACGCGAAACGTGTGTTGGTCCGGTTCGGAGGGGGAGTGGGGCCAGGGGGAGCAGTCGGCGTTGCGCCGGCCGGGGGTTACCGCCAGGTACGCAGCTGCTCGCCGGTCAGCTGGGCGAACACGCCGGCGACACGGTTGTACGCGGTCGGTGAGAAACCCTTGAGCAGCCCCGTGCGCGCGCCGTCGGCCGGGTCCCAGACCTCCATGCCCTCATCGGTGACGGTGTGCAGCCGGCCCTGGTGGGCCCACATCCGACCGGTGGGGCTCTCGGTCGCGGTGACGAATGTGCCGTCGGACAGGAAGGCGGCCGGGTAGTAGGTGGTCCAGTTGTCGTCGTCGCCCCGGTCGAACTCCAGCGCCAGCGAGCCGTCCGACAGGTCGATCACTTCGCCGTAGCGGCCGAAATTCGTGACCACGGCGGCGAAACGGCCGTCGTGCGAGACGTGGATGCCCGGGCCGATGTCGAAGTCGTCGATCGCGTCGTCGGGGTCGTACGACTCGGCGTGGCCCCGCTCGCCGATGTGGTCCGGGCTGCCGTCGTCGGCGATACGGACCAGGCCGTCCTCGGTCAGCGCCAGCCAGCCGCCGGGCAGCGCCGCCAGGCCGTCCGGGTTGAGCGGAACCACGGTGCAGGCAACAGAAGTCACGTGGCCGCGGGACAGGTTCTGCATGCCTCAGGTCATAGCACGTACGAGCCGATCAGCTGACTGATCTGTCGGATGTCGGACTCGCCGCGGAACTCGAAGCGGACCTTGCCCAGGCCGCTGAACCACAGGTCCAGCTCGGCGTCGAGGTCGAAGTGGCCGGCGGTCTCCACCGAGAAGGCCTGGATCTTGCTGTACGGCAGGGAGGTGTAGTCCTTCTTCTTGCCGGTCATGCCCTGCACGTTGACCGCGATCACCCGCTTGTTGGTGAACACGACGAAGTCCCGCACCGTCTTGAACGCGAGATGCAGCTGCTCGCCGGGCACGATCAGCGGCTCCACGCTCTTGGCGATGTCCTGCGGATCGATGCGGGCCAGCTTGAGCAGCGTCGCCTTCTCGAAGTCAATCATGTACCGAGGGTAACCATGACACCGGTTATCATGGGCGGAAATCGGGACATTCGGGAAAGGGACCATGGTGGGCGTCCCCGTGATCGTGCTGGCCGGATTTCTCGGCGCCGGCAAGACAACACTGCTCAACCACCTGCTGCGGACCGGTTCCGGCACGCGCATCGGGGTGGTGGTCAACGACTTCGGCGCGGTCAACATCGACACGATGGCGGTCGCCGGCCAGGTGGACGCGATGGTGTCGCTGTCCAACGGCTGTGTGTGCTGCGTGACCGACGAGGGCGGTCTCGACGACGTGCTGGGCAAGCTGACCGGCGCCGTGGACGTGATCGTGGTGGAGGCCAGCGGCATCGCCGAGCCGCAGGCCGTGGCCCAGCAGGTGTTGGGCAGCGCCGACCCGTCGGTGGAGTACGGCGGCCTGGTCGAGGTGGTGGACGTCGTCGAGTTCGCGGCCATCCGCCTGCGGCATCCGGAGCTGGACAAGCACCTGCGCGTCGCGGACCTGGTGGTGCTGAACAAGGTCGACCGGGTGGACGCCGCCGCATTGGCCGAGGTGTTCGCCGTAGTGACGGAACTGGCCGAGGGCGCCGCGATCGTCACCACGGAGCACGGGCGCCTCGATCCCGGGCTGCTGTTCGACCGCCGCGAGCGCCCGAAGTCGGCGCAGCTGTCGTTCGACGACCTTGAGGACCACAGCGAACACGTGCACGCGCTGTACCAGAGCATTTCGTTCGAGTCCGACGAGCCGATGCATCCCGAGCGCCTGGTCGAGTTCCTCGACGGCCGCCCGGAGGGCGTGTTCCGTATCAAGGGCTATGTCCACTTCGGACAGCCCGAGCGCTACGAGCTCCAGGTGGTCGGCGGCTTCCTGCACTTCCGGCGTGCCCGATGGGGTAGAGCCGAGCCGCGCCGCACCAGCCTGGTGGTGATCGGCGTCGACATGAGTGGCATCGAGGAACAGCTGGTCAGCTGCGTGGGGGAGGGCGACGAGCGGGCCATGTTCGCGGTGCACCGGCACACCGAGGCCTGAGTTCGTTATTCAACAGCTGTTGAGTTTACCGGCGCGTGGTCCTAACCTCGGCGTCATGTCGACGCTGACCTTGGACTTCACCCGTATCGACGGCACCATGCCGGCCTCGGTCGGCGGCAAGGCGGCCAACCTGGGCGAGCTGACGGGGGCCGGGCTGCCGGTGCCGCCCGGCTTCTGTGTCACCACCGAGGCCTATCGCCGCGTCGCGGCCGGTGTCCCGCTGGACGAGGTGCGCGAGGCGCTGCTGGCGGTGGAGATCCCCGCCGACATCGCCGACCAGATCCGGGCCGGCTACGAGGAACTGGGCGCGGACGTCCCGGTCGCCGTGCGCTCGTCGGCCACCGCGGAGGACCTGCCGTTCGCCAGTTTCGCCGGCCAGCAGGACACTTTCCTCAACGTCGTGGGCATCGACAGCGTGCTGGACGCCGTGCGCCGGTGCTGGGCCTCGCTGTGGACCGACCGCGCCTACGCCTACCGCGAGAGCAACGGCATCGACCACGCTGCCGTCGAGTTGGCGGTTGTCGTGCAGCGCATGGTCGACGCCGAGGTCGCCGGCGTGCTGTTCACCGCCAATCCGGTCACCGGCCGTCGGCGCGAGGCGGTGATCGACGCCAACGCCGGTCTGGGGGAGACCGTCGTGTCCGGCTCGGTCAACCCCGACCACTTCGTGGTCGACACCGCCTCGGCCCGGATCCTCCAGCGACAATCGGGAGACAAGAAGATCGCCATCCGATCGGTCGCCGGCGGTGGCACACAAGAGGTTTCGCTCGACTCCGCCGAGCCCTGCCTGTCGGACAAGCAGATCCTCGCGCTGGCCGCGCTCGGCGACCGCGTCGAACGGCACTACGGCAGCCCGCAGGACACCGAGTGGGCCATCGACGCCGCCGGGACCCTGTGGCTGACCCAGGCCCGTCCGATCACCACGCTGTACCCGGTGCCCGACAGCCCCTCCAACGACGGCGGGGGTCGTCGCGCGTACCTGTGTGTTTCCGTTGCGCAGGGCCTCTATCGCCCCATCACGCCGATGGGCATGTCCTCGTTCCGGCTCATCGCCAGCGGTGGCCGCCGCATGTTCGGCCTGCCGGTCACCGACGCCCTGGCCGGGCCGGCCTTCTTCTCCGACGCCGGACAGCGCGTGTACGTCGACGCCACGGTGATCGTGCGCAGCCGCCTGGGCCGGTTCATCGTGCCCAGGATCTTCGACGTCATGGAGGCCCGGACGGCGGCCGCGATGCGATCGCTGTTCGACGACCCCGACATGTCGGTGCGCCCAGGCGCCTTCCGTGCGGCGCGGCACATCCTGAAGTTGGCGCTGCGCATGGGTTTCCCGTTCCGCCTGACCGAGGCCATGGTCCGGCCCGCGGCTGCCGACCGGCGTCTGGACGGTGTGGGCCGACGGTTGCTGGCCATCGCGGCACTGCCCGGCGAGCACGATTCGCGGACGCGGCTGGAGCACGTGATCAAGGCGCTGCCGGCGATCCCGACGATGCTGCCGAAGGCGCTGCCGGTGCCGCTGGCCGGGTTCATCATGCTGGCCTTCGCCCGCCGGCTGCTGGGCAGCGGCGAAGGGCTGGAGACCGTCCTTCGTGGACTCCCGCACAACGTCACCACCGAAATGGACCTGGAACTGTGGCGGGTGGCGGGCGAGCTGCGGGGCGTCGGCCTGTCCTCCGGAGAGATTCCACCGCCCGTGCAACGGTTCCTGGACCGCTACGGGCACCGGGCCGTCGCCGAGATCGACCTGGGCATGCCGCGCTGGTCCGACGACCCGGCCCACATCCTCGGCGTGCTGGCCAACTACCTGCGCCTCGACGACGCCGAGGCCGCCCCGGACGCCCAGTTCCGGCGCGGGGCCGCCGAGGCCGAGGCGATGATCCAGTCGTTGTCCCGCAAGGCCGGCGGCGTCCGTGGCCGCCTCGTCCGGTTCGCCCTGGGTCGCACCCGACGGCTGGCCGGCCTGCGGGAGACCCCGAAGTTATTCCTGATCCGGTTCCTGGCCGAGATCCGCCGCCAGCTCCAGCACGTCGGCGCGGACCTGGCCGCCGCCGACCGCATCGCCCGCACCGACGACGTGTTCTTCCTGTCGCTCAAGGAATGCCGGGAAGCGCTGGACGGCAAGGACTTCCGGGAGATCGTCGCCAGCCGGCACGAGTCGTACGACCGGGAACTGCGCCGCCGTCAGGTGCCGCAGATGATCCTGTCCGACGGCACCGACCCCGAGGCCATCGCCGCCCCGCCGGCCGACGGCGACCTGGTCGGCACCGCCGCCTCCACCGGCCACATCACCGGCATCGCCCGGGTGGTGCTGGATCCCGTCGGCGCGCACCTCGAACCGGGCGAGATTCTCGTTGCCCCGTCGACGGATCCGGGCTGGACGCCGCTGTTCCTCACCGCCGGCGGGCTCGTGATGGAGATGGGCGGCGCCAACTCGCACGGCGCCGTCGTCGCCCGGGAGTACGGGATTCCGGCCGTGGTGGGCGTCCCGAACGCCACGCGGCGGATCGCCACCGGCGACGAGATCACGATCGACGGGGCGGCCGGGACGGTGACGCTGCTGCCCGCAGCCGACCGAACTCCTCCGCCAGCGCCGGCAACTGCCAGTGGGCGTTGAGGCCGCTGGGATTGGGCAGGACCCACACCCGGGTCTCGCCGATCGTCGCCTCCTGCGGCCCGACAACGGCCTTGGGGGCGGCGAAGGCGGTCCGGTACGCGCCGACGCCCACCACGGCCAGGAACTTCGGCCGGTGCTCCAGCACGACCGAGACCAGCCGCTTCCCGCCCTCCACGAACTCCGACGGCGTCAACTCGTCGGCCCGGGCCGTGGCCCGGGCGACGACGTTGGTGATGCCCAACCCCAACCCCAGCAGCAACTTCTGTTCTGAGGGGTCGAACAACCGCGGCGTGAAGCCGGAAAGATGCAGTGCCGGCCAGAAGCGGTTGCCGGGACGGGCGAAATGGAAGCCGGTGGCCGCCGACCACAGCCCTGGGTTGATCCCGCAGAACAGGACGTTCAGCTCGGGAGCGACCAGGTCGTCGAGGACGGTGCCGTGGGCGGCGGCCAACTCGGCCTTGCTGGGCTTGTGCACCCGCCAAACCTAGTTGAACGGGTCCAGGGTCATCGTGGCGCTGGCCGGGTTGCCGTCGTTGACCAGCGACTCGAAGTTGCCCACGTCGTCGAAGGCGAAGGCATAGGCCTTGCCGTCGACCATCTGCGCGTGGATCTTGCGCGCGTACTGGTTGCTCACGGTGTCCACATAGAAGTCGGCCGCGTTCAGGTCCGGCTGGTTCGAGCTGGTCAGCAGCGTGGCCCGGTTGTAGCCGGCGCACAGCGTCCGCGAGATCGGCCCGCGCACCAGGTCGTTGGGCGCGTCCAACAGGTTGAAGCAGCCGAAGATGCTGTTGGCGTCCGGCTTCTGGAACGAGGTGACGACCTGCCCGGCGCTGTTGGTGAAGTTCATGACGTTGCCCGACACCCGGCCGAAGTACTTGGTGTTCGGCTGGTCGGCGAACGGCGTCACGGTCAGCGTGGAGCTGCTGTACCTGGTCCACACCCGGTTCACGTAGTCACTCATCACGGTGTTGGGCAGCGCGCCGGTCTCGATGCCGTGCCCGGGGGAGAGCGCGCGCAGGATGGAGCCGTCCGGCGCGGTCTGGATCAGGTTGGCCCAGCCACCCGGCTGGCCCTTCAGCGCGTTGAAGAACCCGGTGTAGCCGCCGGCCTTCAGATGCCCGGTGGTCTTCGACCCCACGCTCACGGCATAGGGCGCCGAGAACATGTCGACCTGGGTGCTGTTGATCCAGATCCCGGAGTCGTTGAGGGTGTACTCGGACCAGTTGAACAGGATGTTCCGGTTGGGGTCGCTGGGGTTCTGCACCGCCGGCTGCACCAGGCCGCCGGTGGTCAGCTTGAACACCAGCTTCTGGCCGTAGGAGAAGTACACCCGCCCCGAGAACTTGGGGATCCGGATGGTTGTCGACCCGCCGTTGCCGGGTCCGGCGATGGAGGCGTCCGGGGCGGGGGTGGGCGGGTTGCCGCCGGCGGGCCAGGCGTGGAAGCCGCCGCCCGCATCGGCCCAGCCCTGCTGGCCGGTGGCCAGGTTGGTGCCCAGGTCGTAGATGTACACCGGGCCGGAGCGCCCAGAGTTGTTGACGATCGTCAGTGGAATCGTGGCCGGCACCGCGGCCTGGGCCGGCGCTACCAGCACGCCGGCGGCGACTGCTGTCGCGGCGGCGATGGTGCACAACGTCCTTGTCGTGCGCATACGTGAAATCCCCTCGTCGTGGGCAGGGTGGCGAGGCGGCCGTGCTCTCGGTCAGGGTGTGAGAGCGCTCTCATGGTCACGCTCCCCGCCATTCCGTGTCAATGTCGGAACCGGTCCCGGGTTTCTTCGGACAAAGGTCTGGACCTCCGGTACCGGTACCGCGAGGCTGTGGGCATGTTGACCTCACGACTGGCCCGCGGGCTGGCCACGACCGTGGCGGTGGCCGCGGTGGCCGCCACGGTGACCACCGGCAGCGCGGCGGCCGCCGGCTCCCACCAGCGCGCGATCCCGGCGCACGTGTTCGCGCCGTACTTCCAGACGTACAAGCCGGGCGACCCGGCGGAGCAGGCCGCCGCCTCCGGCGCCCGCTACCTGACGATGGCCTTCCTGCAGACGCCGGTCGCGGGCTCCTGCGAGGCGACCTGGGACGGCGACCCCAAACGCCCGATCTCCCAGGCCGAGTACGGCGACTCCATCAAGCGCCTGCGGGCCATGGGCGGCGACGTGATCGCCTCCTACGGCGGCGGCGACGCCTCCGGCCACGGCACCGACATCGCCGACAGCTGCACGGATGTCGACAAGATCGCCGAGAACTTCGAGCAGGTGATCACGACCTACGACATCACCCGCATCGACCTCGACGTCGAAGGCCCGATGCAGAAGAACCTGGCCGGCGTGGATCGCCGCAACAAGGCCATCGCCAAGGTCGAGAAGTGGGCGGCCGCCAACCACCGCGTCATCCAGTTCGACTACACGGTGCCGACCGACGTCATCGGCATCACCCAGGGTTCCCGGGACATGTTGGCCAACGCCAAGGCCAACGGCGCGGACATCCACATCGTCAACATCATGACCTTCGACTACTACGACGACCAGCCGCACCAGATGGCCGCCGACACCAAGACGGCGGCCAACCTGCTGCTGGCCGACCTGCGCGCCCTGCACCCGGGCACGCCGGACGCCAAGCTGTGGGAGCAGGTCGGCATCATCGAGATGGTCGGCGTGGACGACTACGGCTCGGGCGGCGAGACGGGCCCGCTGGAGATCTTCACCCCGCGCGACGCGATCGACGTGACGGTGTGGTCATGGCTGCACAACATCGGCTCGCTGTCTTTCTGGGCGCTGGGCCGTGACAGCGGTTCCTGCCCAGGCGAGCACTCCGACGCCTGTTCCGGCGTGCAGCAGGCCCCCTGGCAGTACACCCGAACCATGGGCGCCTTTACCCACAACTAACCCATCTGTCAAGGCTGGGAAGTTGGGTAGGGAGCCTAGCTCCACACCGACGGGAGGTATGGTCCCGAGCGAACGTAAAAATAGCGGATGGGGGGGGGGTAGATGAGTTGGGGGGCGCC